>CAZOTP010000140.1:6218-8477 GCA_964582655.1 uncultured Pirellulales bacterium
TCTGGGAGACGGGATGAGCGTAGTTTATGCTCTGACGGTTTATGATGGTCAATTGATCGCGGGGGGATGTATTAATTCTGATGCGGACATCGGTGACGACAATATAGCTGCTTGGGATGGCAGTATGTGGTATCCCATGGGGACGGGTATAAATGCCACCATTTGCGCTCTAACGGTTTATAATGGCCAATTGGTTGCAGAGGGAGGTTTTACTTTTGTGGACGGAGGTTATGCCGCCGATTATGTATATCAATGGGAGGGCGGATTTTGGCATGTACTGGGGACAAGGATGAATAGTTTTGTTAATGCACTGACTGTATATGATGGTCAATTAATACTACAACGCTAGGAACGCCAAAAAAACCGTGTTTTTCATACTGATAATGAGGTTGGCATGATATTTCGGTAAAAAGCTGCAATTGGTCTGAATACGTATCGTTGGCGTAGGAACAGATCGGACGCCGATCCCGGCGGGTATGATTACAACAAGACTCTTTAGCTTATACGGCATAACGATATTCGGAGGGCATGACGTAAATGCCCGCGTTTAAACATCTTATAAAAATAACAAAATGTCTTCTAGCGTTGTAGTATTAGTCTAAAATAGGTATCAATTGGTCTTTAAAATCTGGAACACGGAAAAAGAAAGGTGGACTCTATGAAAAGAATAAGTTTCAGTTGGCTGATTTTTTCATGCTTGGCACTTGTGTCGGGGATTTGCAGGAACCAGATTCAGGCCGTGACAATCATCGTTAAAGCCGATGGCTCCGGTGATTATCCGACGATTCAGCAGGCCATCGACAACGCCTCACCAGGCGATGAAGGCGTGCTGGAAACGGGGAGCTATACCGAATGGGATGCGCGAGGATTGCAAACGCGGGGCAAAGCGATCACCCTCCGAAGCCTAAATCCCAATGATCCCGACGTCGCTGCGACAACAATTTTGGATTGTCAGGGAAATGAAACAACCCCCCGGCGGGCATTCTGGATTCATGAAGGAGAAACCGGAGGAACCGTGATTGCCGGACTGACGGTAATCAATGGCTATGGCTATCCCGAAGGCGGCGAGTCAACCTCTTCAGGTGGCGTGATGTATTTACGTAATGGGCCGGTTTTGTTTTCCCAATGCACCTTCGATTCCAATTATGCTGCGCGAGGAGGTGTGGTTTTCAGCGAGTTCAGCGGAACAGGAGAGTTTGACGATTGCACGTTTACCGACAATAACGCCATAAACGGCGGTGTGATGAATTCGCCCGGCGCCGGAATCTCTTTTCGACGATGCCGAATGCAGGGGAACACCGCCTCGGAAAATGGTGGCGTCATTTATTGTCATTTTGCCGGCGGAATGGTGACCCTCGAAAATTGCCTCGTAAAAGAAAATTCCAGCGGAATAAATGGAGGGGCTGTTTATATCGAAAATGCGTTGATCACCCTGACAAGAAATGAATTCCGAGAAAACCTGACTAGCGAATATGGCGGCGCCGTCTTCGCCGCCTCCCTCGGAACCAGTACGGATTGTGTGATTAAAAATAATCTGTTTGAGAAAAATGGTTGTGATACGCTGATGTATCCCTATGGCGCTGGATTGTACATTCACACCGGTTCCGACAACGTGGTGGATATTATAAACAATACTTTTGTGCAAAATGCCCCGGGGGGCCTCGCTTGCCGCGGAACTTTGCAGGCAAGGAATATCACGAACAATATTGTTTGTAACAATACGGGGGGAGGAATATATTGTGAAACCGCTCCGCTCTATCTGGACTATAACTGTGTACATGAAAATTTTGAAATAATTGTAATTCCGGAGGGGGAAGGCGACGACGAAGAGCCGCCCCTGCGAAACTACACCGGAGCGGCAACGCCTGGCCCGCACGATCTGGATATGGATCCCCTGTTCGTCGATGCGGAAAACGGAGATTATCATATCCTGAGCAAAGGGGGATACTGGGATCCACTCCATCAGGGATGGCGAGACGACCTGGTCACCGAAAATTCACCGTGCCTGGACGCCGGGGATCCGGCAACAGACGCCTCAGGCGAAACCCCCTATAACGGTTCCAGAATCAATATCGGTGCCTATGGCGGAACCGCGCAGGCCAGCAAAACCTACTTGCAAGGCGACACCAACAGCGACGGAAAAGTGGATATGCTGGATTTCACTGCAATCGCGGCAAACTGGCTCGTGGGAACAAACCCGTAATCCGCGATTATCGGGATTCACCGCAGATTCCCAGACATGGGTCAAAAATGAGTTTT
>CAZOTP010000141.1:0-8454 GCA_964582655.1 uncultured Pirellulales bacterium
CCCGACACCGCCATTATCTGCTAAAACACCAATAATTATGCGAGAGACTTCTTTCCGGATTACAACCCTTCAAAACCGAAAACTAAAGGACAGGATTCGCGTTTTCTCCTCAGTCCTGACCTTGCGATCCACATCTCCGATGTATTATTCTTAGTTTATTTATACCCATTTTTAAATTTTAAAACAACTGTGGGAAATACTAGTTTTTACGGACTATCCCGTAATTCTTCCATTTTGAACTGTAATCCGATCCTATCAGTTAACTCGGAAAGGTAGGGCCGCCCAGAGCATACAAAAGGCAATCAAATGATCACACATAGGAATCGGAAACGAATTGAATTTTCCTATCCGTATGTAAAGCTTTTATTTACAGAGGCTTGTAAATCTGGCAATAGCGAGTTTACGGGCATGGCATGGTGTCTGCCTAACAGCCAATTCAATTTCTTGTATGTGCTTCGCAAGCCCATTCGGTGTCGAAATCTGGATTTCCAGGTCATCGGCAACACTGGCTGATCGGCATCCAGTTCCCATGGATGCAAGTAAATCATAGGTATCCGCCGGGTTTTCAAAGACTTATTCAAACCCATTTCAATCAGCCGTACAGGCAGGAGTCTGAGGTAACCGCCGCCACCAATGGGAACATTAAACCCCATAATTCTCCAGGTTAGCGGGGGAAGTTCCAGAATCGAACGGCCTGCCGGGCCAATCGCGATATGGGGCTGCAAAGGGGCTTCGGGAACGCCATAGCGGTCATGATGAATGGGGAAGATGGAACTGTCATAGGTATAATCCGCATCCGCAAGAACATCCAGCGCCCATGCGGTTTTCCGGGTAATGGAAAAGGTGGGGGCGCGAAAACCGAAAACGGGTTTGCCGGATAGATCTTCCAGGACCTTTCGGCTTTCGAGAAGTTCCTGCCGAAACCCTTCGGGCCCCAGCAGATGAAGCATCCGATGCGTCATTCCATGCGAGGCGATTTCATGCCCGGCCTGAGAAATAAGACGAATCAGATCCGGCTCCTGGCGTGCCACCCAGCCGAGGACAAAAAATGTTGCCAAGCACTGTTTATCCGCTAAAAGCTGGAGGATTTGATTCACCACCGGTTCCAGGCGTTTCGGCATGGAATGCCACTGCTCACGGGGAAGGCCTGCGGCGGCGGCTTCCACCTGAAAAAATTCTTCCACATCAAAACTTAGGATAAACCGGTTGTCTACTGATTGACTCATGGATAGATCCTTTTTTGCATGGAATGAGCAGCTTACAGTTCGAAAACGGGTGAGGAATGATACCCGTCATCAGCGGGTGTTATAGTTTGGTGGAGGCCTCCATTTGCGCCAAGGATTCTTTGGCCAAACGGACTGCTTTGGCGGCGGCAGGCGAAAGAGATATGCCTTCCGCTAGCGTTTTTTCGCCCAGTTGTTCGGTGGCGGTAAAATGCCATTTTGCAAAATCCGTGTTTCCAAGGGCTTTTTCAGCCATTCCCAGATGGTAGTGGACTTCCGGATTTTGGGGGATATGTTTAATGGTATTGCGAAGAACCATGCAGGCTTGCTGGGATTGTCCCTGGAGAAAAAGAATCCAGCCATACGTGTCGAAAAATTCTTTGACGTATGGAGCGGTTTTGACGGCGGCGGAAGCCCACTCCACGGCTTCATTTAATCTGCCCGAATCGGAAGGATAGAGTTCGGATACAACATAGGCCATATTATTCGCGGCAACCGGATCATCCGGAGAAGCGTCCCGGACCTGTCGATAGACAGCCAATGCTTCCTCCATGCGTCCGGCGTTCTCCAATGCCATGCCCTGCTTTAACCGATAAACGACGGGAAAATTGGAGGTTTCGGCAATTCGCCGAAATACTTCCGCTGCCTGATCGTACTTTTTATCCAGCATTAGAACTTCCCCGTTGAGGGCCTGGGCGATCAGGCAATCTTTCGGCTGTAAACCGGCCTCGATTGCTCGAAGATCCGATTCGCCGGCGCCGGCATTAAAAGCCGCGGCCGCCGCCCACTGGCTTTGAGGACGGCTCTGAAGCACCTCCATCGCGGTGTTTCGGGCCAGCGTTTGAAATCCCAAATCCAGCAGCAGAGATGCCTGAAGCAAACGGAGGGATTCGACCTTGTCGCCGGATGAGGAACTGAAAGATATCAGCTCGGAAATCACGGTTTTGTCCAAATCCCCAGGCTGATTCATCGCGACCAGACTCGCCTGAGCCTCTTTCGTGCGGCCCAGTGCCAACTGGATGAGTATTTTCCTGGATGGGAGAAGGGCTCGAGAAGGATTGGCGGTTTGCATGGACTTGTCAATCTGCTCCGCAAAATCGGCCCACTGCTGAGCCGCCTGGAGATTGTCCGTGCGGACAGAGCCATACAAAGCAACCAATGCATCGAGTAAATCGGCCTTGGAGGGGTCCGGAAACAATGTTTCCAGCCCATCAGTCTGCTCGCCGGCATGGAGAAGGACCGCCGCCTGTTTCCACCATTTCCGATCGGTATTTCGGGCCGCCGCAAGGGTCAAGGCGGAAGCAGACCTTCGATCCTCCGTCCGAGACAATGCTTCCAGCGGAGGAAAATCCATTTTTGCGGCAGAACCGGATGCCTGCTGTCTTCCAAGGTAAGCCTGAAACTCCGAAACGGCCTCTCCTCCTCGACCGGCATCCAAGAGCACATTGAATGTCTTGCTCCAGATTTCCGGTTGATCGGGATATAATGTTTGAAGCCGGTTGAGAATGGCCAGTTTTTCCTCTGTGGTGTTCATCAACTCCACTCGCTTCATCTGCGCAGAACGATATTCAGGAGCGTAATCCGGAATTCGCTCATAGACACCCGCAGCCCGCTGCGCCTGGCCCATATTTTTGAACACGTCCCCCAAAGCCATTAATATTTTGGGGCTATCCCCAAAACCGGAGCTGATTAGTTGTTCGAAGCATTCCAAGGCGTGCGACGGCAGACCCCATTGCTGAAATAAAAGCCCGCGTTCAAAAAGAGAGGCAAATCGTGCCGTATCTCCCATAGTGGCCAATTCATCCAAAACCTGAAGGGCGCTCTGGCGATCCTCCTGCGCATCCAGAGCCTCCACCAACCGCCAATAAATCGCAATATTCCCGGGCTGATACTGAATCGCGCTACGATAACATTCGACCATTTTGGCCGTCTGTCCAAATGTCTTCAGCACGGAGGCTTTCAGCAGATAGGCCTGGGGATTCTGGGGATCCAGTTTGAGATATTCTTCACAGACAGCCAGAGCCTGATCCGGCTGATTCAGATTCACATACGTTCTGGCGATTGTGATTAACGTCATGGTATTGCCTTGTTCAAGAGCGCGAGTTCGCAATTCGCTCAGTAAAACATCCGCCTCCTGGTGTCGTTTGGCCTGGGCCAGAATACGAGCTTTGAGCAGACACACCCGGCTGTAGAACGCCTTTTGGTTCTCCAGAACATAATCGAGTTCCCGGAGCGACTCTTCGATCTGCCCCTGCCGGGCCAAAAGGGGAGCCATGAGCAGACGGGCCATAATGCGGCTGTCCGGGGGGAACTCCGGATTTTCAATAATCCGTTGATACCGGGAAATAGCGTCCGGATACCGGTCCATCTTCTCCATCAGCTGACCCATGGCCATATCCACCATATCGCGATGGGAGCCTGGGATGGAAACTAGGCGGGTTTCCACGTCCTGCGGGGAAGCCGTTTTTAGCAAAACAGATGCCAAACGAAGGTAATGCGTGAGATTTCGTGGGGATTGTTGCACCAGAATTTGCCATTCCCCGGCACAGGGTTCGAGTTGATTCATGGTCAAATACGCCTGTCCCAGAAGCATCCGGACGTCGGTATCGTCCGGCGATTTTTCAAGGGCGGTTTTGCACAACGCGGCACACTGCTGGGGTTTTCCCGCATGCAGGGCCGTCAAGGCAAGACTCAAACCGGTTTTATTCTGGGATTCGGAAATCTGGACCATCTCTTCCGAAGTCAACGGCTGTCCCTGCAGAAGTTTAAGTTGAACCCGCATTAGATCCGCTCGGGGATCGGGTGTAACAAAATGACTCAGGATTTCCTGGCAATCCTCCAGATATCCGATTTTCAGAAGCAGCTGAGCCAGCGACAACCGATATTGATCGTTTTTGATATTGTGATCGAGAGCCTTCTGATAGCGTTCCAGGGCCTGGAGATTGCGCCCGTCGGCGGCATAGATATTTCCCAGTTCAAAATTCAATTCGGGGTGATTGGGATATTTTGCCAGTTCTTCGGAAAGAATGTTTTCCGCCTCGACAGATCGGCCGGTCAGAAGCATCGCGCGGGCAACGGCAAATCGATATTTCAAATTCGCCGTCGGCTGCATGGCCGCTATCTTTCGAGCGATGTCCATCATTTTGGCATTTTCTCCCAAAATGGAATACCCTTCCGCAACCGCCATCATAACCAGGGGATCGTCAGGACGTTCCGCCGCCGCTTTTTCAAGTGCCTCCAAAGCCAGATTATGCTGCTCCTGATAATAACAGGATTTGACAAAGAGGAGAATCGCCTGAGGATCCTGCGGAGAGGATCGGTAATAGGCCTGGGCATCGACAAACGCCTGGTCATAAAAACCATCCTCGAGGAGTGTTTCGGCCAGGAACCGCCTGGCCTGGGGGTGTTCGGGAAGAAGTTCCGTGACCGTTCGCATGGCCTGCCGGGCCAGTTCCCGCTTGCCCCCCGCAAACGCCGCCTGGCCATAGGCATAGTGGGCTTCCGGCCAGTTGGGAAATTCCGCTTTGAGGGTAAACAGAAGTTTTTCGGGCTCCGAAGCTTCGCCCTGCATCAGAAGCCGCTTGGCTTTCATCAAACGAGCCTGTCCCTGACGGGGATTCTGTTTCAAGACCTCCTCCACCAGCCGATCCACCGTGGTCCAATCGGACAGCAGCAGCGCCAGTTCCGCCCTCTTCAGTTTCACCTGAATATCCTCCGGATACTGCTTCAGCAGTTCATCGATCTGCTGGACGGTGTGCTGGATTTGCGGCGAATCAGGGATGGGTTCAAAAGCATCTGGCGTGGAGACGCCGGACGAAACTTTCAATTCATCCATAATCAGCATCATTTTGGCGATCGGAGAGGTTTTCGGGGCGGGCATAATGGCATCGCGCGCTTTTTTCAAGGACTCGCGGTCGTTCCGGTCGAGGCATAATTGAACCAAAACGGCGGCGGCTTCCTCACGGGCGGGATCGCGGGTCACTACATCCAGAAGAACCTGGGCGGCATGGCGCTGGGCCTCCTTCTGTTCCGCCCGTGCTGTTTGGCTCTGCTGCATCCGATCTTCATGGGATTGCCGCAATCCGGTGGATTCCACAATCCGGGCTTCATTTTCGATCCGCTCCGCCATGATTTTCAGCAGGCCGGCAATTTGCGATTCATTCAATCCCAGGGCCTGCTTGGCATCCAGATCGAGGGCTTCCTCTCGGGTATCGACCTGACTGAAAATCAGATTCGCCTGCCGCAACTGGTCGATAACCTGTTTGATGGCTTCACTCGATATTTGCCGGCCGGTCGATGTCAGAGTTTGCCGGGCCGGAAGGGAGTGGGTTTCCGCCAGCAGAATCATCACTTCCGGAAGATTCGGTTGGAAGGTGTCGGCATTGTTTTTGACATGTTGCAAAATCCCCCGGGCTTCATCATAATGACCCAAATGCATATGAGCTTTTGCCAGAACGTAGTGGCCTTGCCAGTTATTGGGATTTCTGGCAATCGAAGCGGCGGCCAATTCAACGGCCTTGCTGTAATTTTCCGCCTGGATTGCCAGTTCGGCCCTTGCCAGCAGACGCCAGGTCTTTTGCCGGGCGTGATACCAGTACAATCCGCCCACCAAGATAACCACCGCGGCGGTCAGAATCAGTATCAGAGTCAGTCTTCGTTTCATGGTCCTGTCCTTTCCTCAAGGAAGAGATTGATCCAGATAGGGGATGCCCATGCGGAGGAAAGAAACGGCCCGGCGGCGAGCCGGATCGATTTCCCCTTCGATGGGGGTGGAGATGCGAATGAGGGCCCCGCTGGCGTTTCGATGCAGCAAACCATTGGCAAAAATGATGCCCTGTTGAAGCCAAAAGCTGTTTGTATAGCGGTTGCCGCATTTATAAGTATAGAGATAGTAGGTTTTAGCCAGGGCGTCTTGAACCACCAGTTCCCGGCACCGTAGAGATTCGCGTCCCGGGATTCCCGTAATTACAACTTCGGAGTTCAACAGAATCTCGCTGCCTCCGCCTTCCAGACACACATCGGGGGGATGGGTCCCTTTACGATTGTCTTTGCTGAAAACAATACAAAAATCCACCAGAGATTCTCCCGGACGAATATAACGACGCAGCATCGCCTCTTCGGTTTCCAGAATCAAAAGGGATGTGGAATCGATATCCATCGTATAGCTTTGCCAGGTCCTGCCGCCCACATCCGCCTGCGGGGGCAGAATACCTGACAGCGTGTTCTCGTTATAAATGGCTGGCGCAGAGCGGTTCAGCCAGACGGTCCCGGCCGCCAGCAGAAGGGTAACTCCTATTGCCATCATCCCCTGCCGGCTTGCGATTGCCTGTGCCATCGGGAGGAAGGAGGACGGCATTTTCACTTCTCCTGATCTGGGCTTCCACAACGGCGCCGGTTCCAGAGGCCTCCCCAGAAGTGCGTGAATTTTGAAAATCAGCTTTTCCGTACCAAAATACAGAAGGTACGCGAGGACAAGAATCATGAGACCCGAAAAATCATGAAACCATCCCGTGGCGATTTCGGTACTCCAGAAATCCGCGACCAGAATGAGGCTGACGATTCGCACCATATTGCTGATTAGCGCAATAGGCACGGAGAGGAAAAACAAAATGAGTTTCCAGACTCCTCGCAGACGGCAGATATAGGCATACATGGCGCCGAATGCCATAACGCTGATCAGGGTGCGGAGTCCGTTGCAGACATTGGCGACCACCAGGCTTTTGTCCCCCTGGAGAAACACTTTATTGCCCGACTGTTCGCAGAGTATCCCGATGAGATTGGCAATTGCCACCCCCCC
The DNA here is from genome assembly GCA_964582655.1 of uncultured Pirellulales bacterium. GTDB lineage: Bacteria > Planctomycetota > Phycisphaerae > Sedimentisphaerales > SM23-30 > CAZOTP01. The sequence continues at coordinate 7,021 of CAZOTP010000141.1, forward strand.
ATCGACCGCTATCATTTTCAAACGAAAATTCATCTGCGAGATCGATACTTCGGGAAGGGGAACCATGAACGCCAGGAAAGCCAGGGGAAACCATACTTTTTGAAGGGCCTGAGAACCCCACACAAATAGAATCACTCCCGCAAGAAACCCGATACAGGCAAATCCGCTGGCGAAATTGACGCGGGCCAGACAGGAAATCCAGTGAATCAGCAGAAAGAGTATCATCACCGTAAGCCCGATGGCCGGTCTGGGCTGCCGCAAAATCGGATGTTTCCTGAGAATCACCCAGCATGCGATGACGCTGACCAGCGGGATCAAGGGACCATGGGTATAATAACTCTCGCCCTTGGTAATCTTGGCATAGAAGCTCATATCCGCGCGATGCCACGCCGGAAACCACCGATTCCACATTTCGACAAAATTCGGTCCAAACGCAACAGCCAGCCCGGCCAGAAGAACCAGCCACGCCGCGGGAATCAGCCATCTGTTGTTTCTATATAGTTTGGGCATTTCGGATACATCTTACACACGTTGCCCACTCTTCCATCCGCACCGAACGGACGCGAATCGGACATCTTCTGGACTACTCAGCAAAATTCAACGGTATGGCAATCAAAATGCCCTATACCCGATTCACATTCGCTTCATGCAATTTTTAATTGTAGCCCCCATCCGTCTCGAGTACCAAATTCATTTGCATCTTTTACGAGAACGTATGTACAGATTACATCTTTCCTTTACCGTTAATTATACGGATGAAACGAATATTGGGAACGTTTTTTTCAAAATTTTTACGCTATGCCTAACCGTTCGGTTCAAAATTATTGCCTGGTTTTCCACACGCCTCTCTCTGCAGCAGTAGGCCATCCAGGACGGCGATACTATCAAACCAGTGCCGATTTGCGGACCGCAGAATCTGGCAGGCCAAGATAAAACACCGTAAACAATTGCATTATAAAGAGTTATGATATTTTTTTAGTGTTTCATTCGAGGTTCTGCAATGACGATATAAAATACATAGTACTAAAGAGATACTGTTTCCGGGGCTGCTGCGTAACGACATGCAGGCCAGAATCAGAGACACTTTTGGAGTCGAAAACGAGCCGACAGGTGCCTCATGCCGCTGATTGAATTATGTAATTCGATCTTGAACAAGCCGGATCGCTTCCCACGGGAAGTGAAATATCTGGATTTTGAAAAGCCATTAATCGCCCTGGAACGAAAAATTGAAGATTTGATCCTGCTCCAAACCATTCAGGGAATAGACTATCGAAATGAAATCGCCCGGCTACGCATCGAATATATTCGGCAAACCGAAGCGATTTATCAAAATTTAACCGGGTGGCAAACCGTTCAGGTCGCCCGTCACCGGGATCGTCCTCACTTGGGGGATTATCTGCAATTGATGGTTTCGGATTTTCTCGAACTCCATGG
>CAZOTP010000142.1:0-8450 GCA_964582655.1 uncultured Pirellulales bacterium
ATTTTGTCAATTTGCCTGCTTTTTGGGCTTACCGGCTCTCTTTCCGCTGTCGAAGATCCCACCCAAGGTGATTTTTATGTTTCTCTGAATGGTAGCGACTCGGATCCCGGTACGTTATCTCAGCCTTTTGCATCCATTGGACGTGCCAAAGAGGCGGTTCAGGCTCTGGTCACTTCTGGGCTGACCAAAAATATCATAGTTTATGTTCGGGGGGGGATTTATCTCATGGACAGTCAATTGGTGTTTACCCAGAACGATTCCGGAAACTCCAATTATTCCATCACGTACAAAGCCTATCCGGGAGAAGAAGTTCGCCTGATTGCCGGTGAGCGTCTCCAGCCGGAATGGTTTTCCCCGGTTACGGATCCGGCAATTATCGCCCGTCTTCCGGTCGGGGCGTCCGATCATGTTCTGGTCGCCGATCTGGCCGCCAACGGAATTACCAACTACGGCACTCTTCTCTATCGCGGATTCGAAATCGACGATCAGTATGGTGCGATGGAACTGTTCGTGGGAACCAAGGCGATGCATCTGGCCCGGTGGCCCAACAGCAATCCGTCCAATCCCTATACCGGTTGGGTGAATATGGAATCTGTTTCGGGCGGCAGTCATGACCGGAAATTCACCTATTCGGGGTCGCAGCCGGACCGCTGGGCGACCGCGCCGGATGCCTGGATATGGGCATACACCAGCACATACTATGCCGATAATTTTGTCGCAATCGAAAGCATCGACACGGTCAATAATATTATCACCCTGGTGGAAGATCCCTATAACGGGATTGAATTCCGCAGCGGCTTTACCCCGGTGTGGTACGGCTTTAACCTTCTGGAAGAATTGGACGCCCCGAACGAATGGTACCTGGACCGATCGACGGGGAAACTGTATTTCTATCCTCCGTCCTCGCTGGATGGACAGGATCTATTCGTTTCCATGCTCGACACGCTGATTCAGTGCCAGGGTGCCAAATACATCAACTTTGAAGGCCTGATTATCGAAATGACGCGGTTCTGGTCGGTGCGGCTGGACAGCGCCTGCGATCATGTCCGGTTTTATCGCTGTGTGTTCCGCAATTCCGGAACCGATTCGGTCGATATCAAGGGAACCCACAATGGAATCGACCATTGTGAGATTTATGACAACGGCGATGGTGCGATAGCTCTACACGGCGGAAGCCGGTATCCGCTGGTCTGGGCGAACAACTATGTTACCAATTCGCACATTCACAATCTCAACCGGTGGGGAAAAACCTATCAGCCGGCGATTTTTACCCGCCATGACTGCGGAATGACGGTGGATCACAACCTGATTCATGACCTTTCCGGAATTGCCTACATCTACTCCCGGAGCAACGAGGTCACGATTACCAACAACGAAATCTACAACGTCTGCCGGATGGTGGACGACAACGGCGCGCTCTACTGCATGTGGGACTGGGCGGCGCGGACGCACCGCGTGATGTACAATTTCATCCATCATGTTTCGAGCGTATTCGGAGGGGAAGGCGTGCATGCCGTCTATATGGACACCGGCGCCAGCGGGCAGATAATCAAACAGAACATTTTTTACCAGATCGCCAAACGTGCCGTCATGATCGGGGGCGGGCGCGACAGCCAAATCGACAACAATATAATCGCCAAGTGCGGCAGTGCGATCATGATCGACAAGCGGCTGAAGGATCCCACCTATTCGGCGCTGGGAACCATGCTGGGCTATCTGGCCGATTTCATCAACGCCAATCCCAACTGGAGCACTCTGTATCCGGGATTGAGCATTATTCCGGTTGATAATCCGGAACTGCCGAAAAACAATAAAGTTTACCGGAATCTGGGGTGGAGCAACACCCGCTGGACAGAAAACGGGTACTGGGGATGGTGGAATACGGACTGGCCCAACAATCCTCCCATCAATTACCTCATTCAGCAGGACAACATCACCAACAGCGATCCGAAATTCGTGGATGAGACGAATCTGAATATGAACCTGCAGCCTTCCTCCCCGGCCTATACGATTCCCGGCTGGCAGGACATCCCCTTTAACCAGATCGGGCTGGCTCCGCAGTCGCCAGTCGTTCTCGTCTATCGAAACGGTTGCAGCGCTCAGAATGATATTATCGTTTACGGCTCGTGTTCCCCCTGGGCTTCGATACAGACGGCGGTCATTCAGGAAAGCGGACAGGATATTTCCTCCCTGCTGACCATCGCGGACAATGGTTCGATCTACGGGGTGATTCCCGCATCGATGCTGACGACTGGGTCGGTTACGGTCGCGGTAACCGTAAAGGATCCGAAAAACCATGTTTCTTCCACCGGCGTGTCCGGAACCATGCTGAATCAGTTTGGTGACTTGAATGGGGATTGTAGCGTGGACCTGACCGATCTGAATCTCTTTACGGGTCGATGGCTGACCGGAGGCTGCGGGGAACCCGGCTGGTGCGGCGGTGCTGATATCGACCGCAACGGAATCGTAAACTTCCTGGATTTCGCGCGATTCTCCCAAAGCTGGTGATCCTGCCATTTTAAAAAAATCGGAGGCAAAGCCGAATTGCGGGAATCTATGGGGGGAATTCTGCGCCCGGACCGGGTTATTAGCATCTGTACGGAATGCCGTTTCCCCGGAGCGTTTTCGGATTCCCATGCTTCCATAAGTCGAGAAGAATTTGGTCAGGGAGGGAAAAAGATTGCGTTTGGGGCTTGGGGAGCGTATGATTTTCGGGAGTTTTTGCCCCATGGTGGGTTTATAACCGCTTGCGGAGCAATGTTTTAGAGCGGCTTTGTAAGCTTGATGCAAGGAAAGCGAGCGAATATGAAGTACATCATGATCTTTCATGGGAACCTGAATTATGCGTATTTGACGCCGGAGAGGTATGAATTTGTAATCCGGCAATCCTATGAGATGACGTTTGACGTGATGCGGGAGCAGTTTCCGAATACGAAGTATGTATTTGAGGCGTCGGGTTACACTCTGGAACAGATCGCCCAGAAGACGCCGGATGTTTTGGAGAAACTGAAGGACGCCGTTAAACGTGGGCAGTGCGAGTTCATGGGATCTCCCTATTCGCACCCAATGCTGCCGAATTTTCCGAAAGAGGACGGCGTGTGGTCGCTGAAATTCGCGACGGAATGCTATCAGCGGATTTTGGGCTTTACGCCGAAGAGCTTCTGGAACCCGGAATGCGGGTGGCGGAATTACGTGCCGGAGCAGGTGCTGGAAGCGGGATATAAGAATCTGACGGGAGATTTTGAAGCGTATAGCCGCAGCCTGGGCGCGGATGGCAAACCGCAGCGGCCGGAGATTTATGAGAAGGAATTCACCAAGGAACCGGCGTTTTACAACTTCGGCTTCAAGTACGATCTGCCCGGGGAAGAGAAGGCAATCCATTTTCCGTTCGACAAGATTCACGGCGTTCCGGCAGGCAGGCTGAAGATGTTCCTGCGTTCGGACCGGATCGCGCAGTTCGGCGTGCGGTATTTCATGGGGATGGAAGGGTATTCGTTTGAAGAGTACATGAACCTGATTCGGAAGTATTCGAAGCAGAAGGCCGGCGAGCCGGAAGGCGCGGTCATTATCTTCGCGGACGACGCGGAGTATATCGGGACGAACGGATGGTTCCGGCTGAAATATCAGAATCTGCCGGACAATGTGTTCGAAGCGACTCCGGAGTCGAAAGAAAAGCTGATCCGGCTGGTGACCGAAGTGAGCAAGCTGGGAGAGTTTACAACGATGGACTGGGCGTGCAGCCATCTTCCTGCTCTGCCCGACATCATTACGTTTGACGACGATTCGGCATGGCATGGGGCGAGGGCCTCCACATGGGCGGGGACGCCGATGGCCAGGCTCCTGCGTCCGTGGCAGGATCTGGTGCGGGACAAACTCAAGACGCTGGCTGGCAAGATTGATGACAGCCGCTATCGCCGCGTGTGGTATCATCTGACCAACTCATTCAATTCGGACGGTCAGTGGCCGCCGACGCTGCCGGATTCGCCCCACATTGTGCATCCGTTCAACTACGGGTACTGCTTCGAGAACCTCCTGCAGGCGGAGCTGATGGTGGGAGGTGTGGACCGCAGCAAGCTGAAAACCAATCCGGTCCAGACCATCGAAGAGATTCTGGGACCGCAGCAGAAGCTGATTCTGGCCAAGGCGGAAAAGATGCTGGCCACCGGCGGCTTAATGGAAAAGGAAAATGCCCAGAAGGCCAAAGACCTGATTGTCACCAGCCAGGATACCACGTCGATTCGACAGTGCGGCAGCCCGATCCTGTATCCCACGGAATACCAGATTCGAGCGGATGCCCTTGTTGAGGCAAGGCGCCTGGTCGGCGGGGTGATGATCGAAAAAATGTAATCTTTAGACCGCAAGGTACTCTCATCCCGTGCGGGCTTTTCCCGACGGGATTTTTTTCGCCGGTACAGGATAACGGATTGATTTTCCGCGCAGTGGAGGTTCCCGTCGCATTCTCAAAAAACACACAGGTTGTCCCAGATTTTTGATGAAATATGGGACAGGATGAGATAGGATGCTTTTGGAGCTGAAGGGGATGGAGCCGAAATACGTTCCTTGTTAAAAAACGAGAAGAATCGCATGAGTTTTGGACATTTTACCGGGGACGGCAGGGAATATGTGATTACGGATGCCATGCTGCCGCCCCGGGCGCAGATCAATTTTTTATGGAACGATACGATTATTTCGGGGGTGAATCAGTTTGGCAGCGGGGAAGGGATTTTCAACAATCAGACGCTAACGTACAACCATCCGGAGGGGCGGGTGCGAATGATCCGGGACGGGAGGCGGTATTTTTATCTCCGCGATGCTGAGAGCGGGGAATACTGGAACGCGGGATTTTATCCTGCCAAAAAGGCTGGCGCGGAGTATCAGGCGACCGTGGGGCTGGGGTATTCGAAATATCGGATGGTCTATGAGGGAATTGAATGCTTGAGCCGGGTGTTTGTGTCGCCGGACGAGCCGGTGGAAATCTGGGAATTTGAAATCACCAACCGCTCCACGCCCCAGCGGCGAATCGAACTGGTGCCTTATGTGGAATGGCTGCTGGGCGGGTACGGGACGTTCAGCAGCCCGTATTCGTATCTTCGAAGCCGGTACGATGAAAAACAAAACGCCGTGCTGAGCTATAATACTTCGGATGAGAGGCCCCACGGGCGGTATAACGCGTTTGTTGCGACGGATGGGGCGGTGAGCCAGTGGTGCGGCGGGCGGCGGGATTTTCTGGGGCCTTTTGGCGAGATCAGCCGGCCCCGGTGTCTGGAAGAAGGGGCAATGTCCTGCCGGGAAGCGTGGTGCGAGGAGCTGGCCGGTGCGATGATGATTTGCTGTTCCCTCCTGTCTTCCGGCGGGATGCAAACCATTACAGTGATTCTTGGAAGTTTTGATACGGAAGAAGAGAAAGACCGTTTGATCGGGAAGGTTTTGCGGGAGGAGTATCGAAGGGGGGCATGGGAGAAGCTGAAATCGGAGAAGGAAGCAATGCTGGAGCGGGTATGGGTAGAGACGCCGGATGAGAAAATCAACCGGATGGTGAATATCTGGGCAAAACAGCAGATTCAGCTCTGCGCAGAGTTCGGGCGGGACGGGGCACGAGGATTTCGGGATACGCTGCAGGATGCGTGGGGAATTTTGCCTTTTCACGCGAAGCTGGGGCGGGAGAAGATTCTGGAGACGCTGGCGCATCAGTGTTCGGATGGGCACGGAATCCGGGGGTGGCTACCTTTGCAGATGCACCATTATTCAGATGGGCCGGCATGGATTACGCCGGCGGTAACGGCGTATCTGAAGGAGACGGGCGATTTTGATTTTCTGAAGGAGAGGATAGTGTATCTGGATGAGGGGCAGGATACGGTGCTGGGGCACATGCTTCGGGGTGTGAGGCATTTGAGCGAGGATACGGGGGTGCACGGGCTGGTGCTGGCGCACGAGGGGGACTGGAACGATTCGCTGAACTGGATGGGCCGCGGCGGCAAGGGGGAAAGCGTGTGGACGTCGATGGCGCTCTACTACAGTTTGAATCTGCTGAAGGAACTGGCGGAGGATGTTCTGAAGGATGTTTCGCTGGTGCAGGAGGTGCAGGAGCGGGCGGAGCGGATTCGCCAGGCAATCTGGACGCACGGGTGGGACGGGCAGTGGTACCTGGCGGGCTACAGCGACGCGGGAAATCCGGTCGGCTCTCAGAAAAATCAGCAGGGCAAGGTGTTCTTGAATCCCCAGACATGGGCGATTCTCACGGGGCTGACGGATGCGGAACGGTTTGCGGCGTGCACGCGGGCAATCGATGAGATTCTGGATTCCCGGCATGGCAGCCTGGTTTTGTGGCCGACATATACCCGGCGGGATGAGAATGTGGGACGGGTGACGATGCTGCTGCCGGGGATGTATGAAAACGGTACGCCTTATTGCCACGGGACGGCGTTTAAGATAGTCGCCGATCTCTGCTGCGCGGGGCGGGCGGACAAGGCGTTGCAAAGCTATTACAAAGTGCTGCCGGACAGCGACGATCATCCTTCAACGGTTTCGGGGTGCGAGCCGTACGCATTCACCAATCAGTATCTGGGGCCGGACAACGCCCGGGCGGGGGAATCGATCAGCGGGTGGATTACCGGCACCGCCGCATGGATGTTCCGGGCGGCGGCGGAGTATTTCTGCGGAGTCAAGCCCGGCTATTACGGATTCCGCGTGCAGCCGAACCTGCCGACGGCATGGAAGCGGGTGAACATCCGGCGAACGCTTCGGGGGCGGGACTATCGAATTGAAATTGAACGAAGCGGCGATGGGTACGCCATTCGGATCAATCAGCAGGTGATGCAGACGCAGAACATTCTATACGAAGAGTAATTAAAATGAATCAACGAACGATCTTTTTAGGGATTGTGATTGGGATGATTGCAATCAGCCTGGGATGCCGGAACGCACCCAATGTTTTGGAGCGGCAAGCGAAGGAAGAACCGCACATTCTGCAACTTTGGCCGAAACGCGTGCTGGACCCCAGCGCCGGGCCGCAAACAGAAACCATACAGCCTGACAAAGGGGACCATGTGATCCGCCTTACGAATGTGACGGATCCCTCGATTCAGGTATTTCAATCCATTGGACGCAAGTCCCCAACTCCTGGGGTGCTTATTTGTCCGGGGGGAGGTTATGCCAAACTCTCCATGAACAAGGAGGGCACGGAAATTGCGGAGTGGCTTAATTCCCTGGGCATCACAGCAATCGTGCTGAAATATCGCGTTCCCGATCAGCGGGAGAGGGCATTTGAGGATATTCAGCGGGCCTTGCGAATCATCCGATTTCATGCGGCGGTGTGGAATATTGATCCAAACCGAATCGGCGTGATGGGATTTTCGGCGGGCGGACACCTTGCCGCACGGCTCAGCGGGAATTCCAGCGGTAAAACCTATGAATCCGTGGATGAGATCGACACGGTCACATGCCGGCCTGATTTTTCCATCCTGATATACCCGGCGTATCTGGTTGATAAGGAAAATCATCTGAATCCGGAAATCCGGGTTGGTCCGGACAATCCGCCGGTGTTCCTGCTGCAGACGCAGGATGACCGGATCGGTGTGGAGAACAGCGTTTTCTATTATATGGCGGCAAAACAGACCGGGATTTTGTGCGAGATTCATGTTTTTCCCCGCGGGGGGCATGGATACGGCATACGGTCTGAAGCAGGTATAGATTTCCAGTGGCATCTGCTGTGTGAGGAATGGCTTCGGCGGGAGGGGATTCTTAAATCCCGGCTGGATCGCTGATGTGCCAGGGAGATGCGTGGTTTTGAACGGGGAAAAAAGGGTGGTATTGCCGGGTATTTTACGGTATTCTACTCGTTTTAAGATGCTCCACGGTCTGGTTTTATAACTTTAGAGCCTGACGGGAGATAGCAGCGGAAATGTGGTTCAAAGAACAGGAAGCGGCGACGCCATGACAGAGGCACGAAGCGGAAGTTACGATTTTACGGCAATTGAGAAGAAGTGGCAGGGATACTGGGAAACCCATAAGACATTTCGGGCGGAAGATGGGGGAAAGAAGCCCAAATATTATGTGCTGGATATGTTTCCGTATCCTTCCAGCGACGGGCTGCACGTGGGGCATCCGGAGGGATACACCGCCAGCGATATCGTGGCGCGGTACAAGCGAATGAAGGGATACAACGTGCTGCACCCGATGGGATATGATGCGTTCGGTCTGCCGGCGGAACAGTACGCGATCAAGACGGGCACGCATCCGCGGATTACCACGGAACGCAATATCCACAATATCCGCAAGCAGATCAAGAGCCTGGGATTCAGCTACGACTGGGACCGGGAAGTGGATACGACGGACCCGAAGTACTATCGCTGGACGCAGTGGATTTTTCTGAAGCTTTTCAACAGCTACTTTGACCGGGAGGCACAGAAGGCCAGACCTATTTCAGAACAATCCACTGCGTCCAGCGATAG
>CAZOTP010000143.1:0-2573 GCA_964582655.1 uncultured Pirellulales bacterium
TGAATTCGCCGGGGCGTTCGAGGTTGTGATGCACTTAAGGTTTCTGGATTACGACCTCGGGGCCGAGTTTATCTATCCAGATCTGTTTTTCCTCGGGGGAGAGGTTACGGAAAAATTTCAGACTCGTACCAAGCTGCTGAAGCTCGATGCGGAGATCGTTCTGAAAATAAATGGGGTCCTGAATATGAAATCGGTAAAACGAGATGAACCGATCGAGGCCATAGGGATCTTTTTTCATATGATTGACGCCGGTATAAATCGCGTCATGGAGCTGCATGCCCCAGCCGGAACAGAGGTAGTCTTCCGTTCCCGTGCCGCAGATGGTGGGGTACTGCGTATCGCCATCGATGTAGAATTTCATCTCGCCCTCGCCCCACCAGCCGGGGTAGAGGGGATTGACGCCGATGACCGCACCGACAAAGACTCCGGGGGCGCCTCGGGTATCGAGCAGGACATAGTCCTTGCGGAAGGGGCAGGGATTCTCGCGGCGGAAATGGGCGTGAAAGCGGCCCATATCATCGGTGATCGTAGCGCCCAGGGTATAGTCCACCTGATAGAAGAGCCATTCCATTTTTTCCGGGGAGTCGTTTTCAAAGGTGATTTTGCAGCGTTTGGAGAAGGGCATAGGGAAATAGCAGTGGAAGCCGCGGCCTTCCGGAGTCCCCAGATACGGGCTCATATAATGGGCCGTGCGGCCGTGGGCCACGCCGAAGAAATCGCCCATCGGCGCCAGGACCGAGGGATATTCGCTATCGTCCCAATAGATTCGGAGGATATAGCTGCGGAGCATTTCCGGGGTTCGTTCTTCCACGGTAATCCAGAGATGCCGGATCATGCCGGGGCCTTGGATATCGCAGAGGGTTTTGGTCTCGCCAGGCATGATTTTGCGAAAGGCGGGAGCCCCTTTGCGGCAGTTGCCATTGCCCCGATCTTTGCCGCCGAGGCCTTTGCCGCCTGTGGGATTTTCCTGGGTAACGGCCCGGGATTGCAGGGAGCTCAAGCGGTACAGCGAGGGAAAATCCGCTGTTCCGGGCGATTGGAGGGAACCATTCTGACAGCCGCAGGCCATTGCCAAACCCAGGATCAAAAAACCGGAGATGAAACGCATAGCGAATCCTTTTCAAAGTACCATAGTATCGGAACGAACGCCAGATTGGAAATTACCAGAAAAAGACGGTCTGGGCAATCCGGAAATTCGCCGGTTCAGCCGGTTCGCCGTCTAACCTTGACAGGTTCAGAGGGTTCCAGTAGAGTAGGACCCGCCGGATGAAGAACCGGAACGTGATACGCGATTATTGACGTTAGCTTGTTTCCCCCCGGCTGAACGACCGAAACCGGAAAGGATGAAGATGATACGGCAGATTTCTCTTCTTTTTTTGTTTCTTCCGGGCCTTCTTTATTCGTTTGACGCGCCAGCGGGTGGAGCCGATGAGAAGGCCCGCTATCAGACGTTTGCCGAGCACGTCCGAAATCTGATCGGCTATGAATACGGCCAATCCCGCGCGGCGATGACGGCGATGGATCAATACCTGCGGGAACTTCCGGCGGAAAGCCCCTGGCGGAAAAAAGCGGAGCAGGAGATTCTCGGCGTGTTGCGGAAGGATATTTCCTCCGGCGCCCTGCAGTATCTGTGCGAAATCCTCAGCCAGATCGGTTCCGCCGATGCCGTTGGCGTTTTATCGGAACTGTTGAAAAATCCCCAGGCGATGGAATCAGCCCGTTTTGCGCTGGAGCGCATTCCCGGACCCGAAGCATCGCAAGCTCTGCGAAATGCCCTATCCGTGACATCCGGGAAAGAACGCATTGGAATCATTTATTCCCTGGCCGTGCGAAAAGATGCCCTGGCGGTCCGCGAGCTGGAGAAACTGCTGAATCCGGCGGACCGGGAAACCGCGGCGGCGGTTTTGGGAGCGCTGGGAACCATTGCGGATGAGAACAGCCTGTCGGCAATCCGAGCTTTTTATCCGCAGGCTTCGTCGGAACTCCGTTCATTGGCAACGGACGGTCTGTTTGGCTGTGCAGAGTCTCTTCTGCGAAAGGGAAACCCTGTCGAAGCGGCTGCGATTTATCAGGATGTTTTCTCGGATGCCGCCCAGAGCCGCATTCATAGAATTGCGGCGCTGCGGGGATTCGTCGCATCGCAGCCCGACCAGAGCGGCCCTCGACTCATCGAAGTCCTGCAATCTTCTCCGGCGGATCTGCATGCCGAAGCGGCCACGCTGCTTCGGGACACGGCCGGAGACCAGACGGTTGCCGCCGTTGTCGATTCCCTGGACACCTTGACGCCGGAAACGCAGGCGCTGGTTCTGGAATCGCTGGGGGATCGGGGAAATCCGGCTGTTTTGGGGTTGGTCGAGAAAGCCTGCGGCAGCGAATACGCGTCCGTTCGCATCGCCGCTTTGAGGGCGATGGGAAAACTCGGAAAGGCGGCGCATATCCTCATGCTGGCGGAAACGGCCGCCAACCGATCCGGCGAGGAAAAACAGGCCGCCCGGCAAAGTCTTTATCAATTGAATGCCCCGGGAGCGGACCAAGCCATCTGCGATGCCGTTTCATCCACCCCGGCCCCCATC
>CAZOTP010000143.1:2583-8318 GCA_964582655.1 uncultured Pirellulales bacterium
CCCATCCAGGCGGAATTAATCCAGGCCATCGGTCAGCGAAACATACAGTCCGCCATCCCGATTCTGCTGCGGGAAGCGAACCATTCGGACGCAACCGTCCGGCGTGCCGCCTGGCAGAATCTGAGAATGGCGGACACGGCGGAAACCTGGAATGCGATGCTGTCTCTTCTGATTTTGATCCAGAATTCATCGGAACAGGCCGTGGCGGAAAAGACCCTGGCAGCATCTGCCGACAAAATCGAATCCAAAGACCCTCTGGCGCAGCAAATACTTACCCTTTTTCCGAACGTGCAGGATATACAGGCAAAAAGTTCTCTGCTGCGATTGCTGGGATCGCTTGGCAGCGATGCCGGCCTTGCGATTTTGACAGAATCCCTGGGGAATTCCGATCCTGCCCTTCGCCGGGCGGCAATCCGCGCCTTGTCCGGCTGGCCGACCGATTCCCCGGCGAATGATTTGCTGGAAACCGCCAAACGAGGTCCGGACAAACCCGATCAGATTCTGGCGCTGCGAGGATATCTGGAGCTTGCGGACCGGAAAGCGGGAATGGACAAAGAGGGGGGGATGGCCATGTTCCTGCAAGCGGTGCCTTTGGCCCAGGGAGCGGATGAAAAGCGGATGATTCTGTCGGGCTGGGCCAAAATGGAGACGCTGGAGGCAATGCAGAAATCGCTGTCATGGATTCACGACGGTCAGGTTTATGAGGAGGCGGTCGCTGCAGTACTGCAAAACGCTCAAGCCGTGAATCGCCGATTTCCTCTGCAGGTCCGCGAGGCGATGAAGTCGCTTCTGGAAACCAGCCTGACGGAGGACAATCGTAGGCTGGCCGAATCGTGGCTGGATTTGAATTTTCTAACCACATGGCAGATGGCGGGTCCATACAGTAAGCAGGGCCTGGAGGCAAAAGACCTGTTTACGGAAGAATTCGCCGCGGAACGGGATGAGCAATCCACGGCGTGGAAAACGCTTCCGGACTATGGGAACGAGCCGAACTGGAATGGGAAAATCAATTTGGCCGAATTGGCCGGTCCACTCGATGTGGCGGTAGTGTACCTTCGCTGCTGGGTATGGAGCGGCATAAAGCGAAAGGCGTCGATGGAGCTGGGAAGCGATGACGCGGTAAAGGTGTGGGTGAATGGTAGCCTGATTCATGCGAACAATACGGAACGCTCCTGCCGGTATGGAGATGATGAGTTTCGAGTGAATCTGGAGGAGGGGTGGAACCGGATTATGCTCAAAGTGGTGCAAAATGAGGGCAAATGGTCCGTATGCGTTCGGATCCGGCACCGGGACGGATTTAAGCTGGATGACCTTCGCTGGCAGGCGGAACCGCCCAGACCGTAAGGTTTTCGTTGACTTGCGTTTTGCCAGCCATTACCATCGGAAATAGATGGTGTTATAGGATTGATACAATGCCCAACTTGTTATGCAGCAAGGAATTATAATATTATAACCCGGAATGCGTGGAATTGCAAACTTTCTAAGGAGCCTTGGCACGATGGAAACCAAAACCAATCCAACTCAGATGAATCGCAGGTCATTTCTTCAGGCATCGGCGGCGGCGGGTGCCGGATTGATGCTGGCGCCGGTGGGAATCACTAAAGCCGCGGTCGGAGGAGACCAGATTAATGTTGCGATCCTCGGCGCCGGGGCTCAGGGTCAGGTATTGCTGGAAGCATGCCTGAAGATGAACGATCCGAACATCCGTTTTAAAGCGGTCTGCGATATCTGGAAGGAATATAACCTCAAGAAAGTCAGCAACTTACTGAATAAATACAAACATCAGAACACCGCGTACGAAGATTATAAAGCGATGCTGGACCAGGAGAAAGATCTGGATGCGGTGATCGTCGCCACGCCGGATTTCTGGCATGCCGAGCATACCATCGCCTGCCTGAACAAGGGGCTGCATGTGTATTGCGAAAAAGAGATGTCCAACACGCTGGAAGGGGCGAAAAAGATGGTCGAGGCGGCAAAGGCAACGGGGAAACTTCTGCAAATCGGTCATCAGAGGCGGAGCAATCCCCGATATATTCACTGCCATGACAAGCTTCTGGGAGAGGCGAAAATCTGCGGTCGGCTCACGACGATCAATGGGCAGTGGAACCGGTCGGCAAAACCGCCTTTAGGATTTCCGGCCAAGCTGGCAATTCCGGAAAACATCCTGAATCAGCACGGCTTCAAATCCATGGAACAATTCCGCAACTGGCGATGGTTCAAGGGTTTAGGCGGAGGTCCGATTGTGGATTTAGGGTCTCATCAAATCGATATTTACAGTTGGTTTTTGGGGACGAATCCCCGGTCGGTCATCGCCAGTGGCGGGGTCGATTATTATCCCAAAACCGAATGCGAATGGTATGACACGGTAATGGCGATTTATGAATATGAAACGCCGCAGGGGGTGGTGCGTGGCTTTTATCAGGTCCTGACGACCAACAGCAATCAGGGGTACTATGAGACCTTTATGGGCGATCAGGCGACACTGAGCATTTCGGAATCGGCCAGCCGCGGGGCGGTGTATCCAGAACCGAACGCTCCGGACTGGGCCAACTGGGTCAAGGCAGGGTATATCAACCAGCCCAAAAAGAAGGAAGCCGCAGCGGAAGCCGGAACGGATGTCCGCGAAACGGCGGCTCCGGATGCGTACGAAATTCCCGTCGGAATGGACGGCAAGGCGTACCATCAGCCTCATCTGGAAAACTTTTTCGCATCGGTTCGCGGGCAGGCGAAACTGAACTGCCCGGCCGAAGAGGCGTATGCCACGGCGGTAGCGGTGCTGAAGGTCAACGATGCCATCGAGGCTCAGAAACGGCTGGAGTTCAAATCGGAAGAATTTAAAATCTGATCGCAGGATTGGAAACCCTAAAGCATGAGACACTCCAACGCGGTTTTTTGGATAGCGGGATGGATGGGAATCGGGTCGCTGGCCGGATTGGCGCAGGGGGCCAAGCTGGGCGACAATCCCGACGGCAGTCGGGCGGTCCCGGTTCACCAGATCAAGCTCTACGATGAGGATGGCGAAGTCGTTACGCCCGATTCCCAGCCGGCGATGCCTTTCTCGCTGAAGCAAACGTGCAGCCGCTGTCATGATGTGGACACCGTGAGCTGCGGATGGCACTTCAACGCCGGGAAAAAAGATGTCCCTTCCGGTCGCGTGGGAGAGCCGTGGATATACACCGACGCGGTGACCGGCACGCAGATTCCCCTGTCCTACCGCGACTGGCCGGGAACATATAACCCCTCCCAGATCGGGTTGACGAACTGGAAATTTGCGCTGGAGTTCGGCCGGCATCTGCCCGGCGGGGTGTTCGAGGAGACGGAAACGGCGGAACCCGACTTCGAAGCCCAGTGGATGAAATCCGGACCGTTGGAAATCAACTGTTTGAGCTGCCATGAAGCGGAATTCGAGCACGATCAGGCGGAATACGCAGCGCAGATTAAAAAGGAAAATCTTCGCTGGGCAGCGACCGCTTCCAGCGCTCTGGCGGATGTCAGCGGATCGGCGAAAAAAATGGAGGACACCTGGGATTATCGAATGCCCGATACCGTGACGGATCCGAAACTGATTCCGCAGACTCCGACGGTTCAATACGACAAAACCCGTTTTGACAGCGACGGAAAAGTATTCCTCGATCTACGCCGCGATGTTCCGTCGGAACGATGCTATTTCTGCCATTCCACGACGAATCTGGAAACAACGGGCGAGAGCCACTGGCAGCAGGAAGAGGATGTGCATCTGAAGGCGGGGCTGGCCTGCGTGGATTGCCATCGCAACGGGCTGGATCACAGGATTGCCCGCGGCACGGAGTCCGATTCGCAGGAAACGGGGAAATCGGTTCTGCAAAGCCTGACATGCGAGGGCTGTCATCAGGCGGACAAAACCGCATCGATTCCGGATTCGGGCCGTCTGGGCGCCCCGCAGCCGACGCATCCGGGAATTCCCACGGTTCACTTCGAAAAGCTCGCATGCACGGCGTGCCATTCCGGGCCGTATCCGAAAGAACGGATAGGGCAGGTGAAGACCTCGCGGGCCCACGCCCTGGGCGCGCATAACGTGAATAAAAATCCGCAGGCCCTTCCGCATGTCTATGCTCCCGTTCTGACCGAAGAAAGCCATGGGAAGCTGGCGACGCACAAGATGATCTGGCCGGCCTTCTGGGCGGTTCGGAGTGAACAGGATGTTACTCCGCTGCCGGTCGCCTATGTACAGGAAACCGCCGCCTCTCCGCTTAAGTCAAGAAAATCCCAAGCCGGGGACTGGGCGGCGTTCACCGAGGAGGAAATCGCGGGGGTGTTACAGACGCTCAAGGCCGCTTCTGTGCCGGCAAACATTCCGCCGGGCGATCCGGCATACGTAACCGGAGGGGTGATTTTTACGCTGGACGGAAGCGGGGCGCTGCAGAAAAAGGAAGATGCCAAGGCAGGGCCGTTTGTCTGGCCGATGGCCCATGATGTGCGGCCCGCTGCCCAGGCGCTGGGGGCAAGGTCCTGCGCGGACTGTCATGACACCAGCGCCGCGTTTTTCTTCGGCAAGGTGAACACGGATTCTCCCGTGGCGGCCATTGCGGGAATTGTAAAACACATGGTCAGCCTGCAGAAGACCGATCCCACTTACGCCAGGCTTTTTGCCCTGTCGTTCGTGTTCCGTCCGATGCTGAAAATTGTATGCCTGATCTGCGCGGGCGTCATCACGCTGGTCTTGCTGACCTTCGGGGTGAAAGCGATTGGGGCGGCAGCGTTGGTTTTCTCGGGCCGGACCCAACAGGAAGTATAATATGTTTCGAATCATATTCATTGCGGTAATTGGTGCAGTCGTGGCTTTGCTCCTGCTGCATCGAGTTTTATTTCGTCCGCAGGTCATCCGCGCGGAGCAGCCTGCCGTTCCCTGGATGTGGAAATGGTTTAAGCGGCTGGTGTATCTGGCTACGGCGGGCAGCTTTCTGGTTCTCGCCGGGACCGGCTTTTACGCGTCCCTGATCGATGGAAAGCCCCTGAACGGCTATCTCCTGATGATTCACGCGGCGTTCGCCCCGGTGTTTTCGGTCTGCATCACGCTGTGCGCCCTGCTGTGGGCGCAGAATCACGTCCTGCGGCGTACGGATATCTGCTGCCCCTGCCTGTCAAAGGTCTGTTCCATCCCGGATTCCGAAAAACACCCTTGCGGGTTCCAACTGGGCCGCAAACTCTGCTATTGGCTTTTGCTGTTTGCCGCCATTCCGCTGATCGTGTCGATGGTAATCAGTATGTTCAAGATTTTCGGCACGGAGGGGCAGTTTGTCCTCTACCACATCCACCGGATCAGCGCTCTGGTGCTGGTTGCCGCGGCAATCGGGCATACCTACGGCCTGCTGGTTCCCTCCAAACAGAAATAACCGGCATCCGGCGGCCGGGGTGAAAAGAGAAGATGGGAATTGACAAACACGCAATATACATTAGAATAAAAGGTTTGGCGAATGATGGTTTCGCCGTGTTGTACATACAGACAATGATTTGGAGAGTCAAAACCATGAAACGTTTTATCTGGGTATTCATATTATCCCTGGCTTTGGTTGCTTTTGTATCCTGCAAAAAAACCGATCAGACGCAGTCAAAAGCACCTGAAAAATCGCCAGTCGCAGCAAAAGAGAAAGCTCCGTCCCAACCTGCAGTACCTGCTGAACAGCCAAAAGCGCCTACCGCAGAGGAACCAAAACCCACTGCCGCTTTGAAAAAGCCTGTTGCCCCCGCCACCCCGG
>CAZOTP010000144.1:0-8270 GCA_964582655.1 uncultured Pirellulales bacterium
GTCCCTCACGCCCATCCCACTCACCACCCGTAACAATTCCTTCAATTCCTCGATCCCTTTCTTCGCCTCCTCGCCTGTCGCCATCCGTTCTACCTCATCCAGAGACCCGGCCGCCTGAAGCGCCATCAGCCTGTTGCGAAGCGAGTCGTCTGGAATCACCTCTTTCGCGAATTCCGCGAATTTCTCCGGCTCCATCTTCGCCCGCTTGTCCAGCAGCGAATACACCCCGTTGAGCTGCTCCGCCGCGAACCCCATCCCCTGCAGCATCCCCGCCAGCATCGCGCGGCTGCTGATCTTCGCCGCGACATCCGCGCTCGTCAGCCCCACGCTCCGCAGGTAATCGATCGCCGTATAAATGCTCTCCGCGTCCGCCAGCATCGACTCCGATCCGACAATGTCGATATTCCACTGGAAAAACTCCCGCAGCCGGCCCCGCTGGGGTCTCTCCGCCCGGCACACCCGGGGCATCGAAAACCACTTGATCGGACGCGCCAGCGAATGAATCTTCTGGTTCACCATCCGCGCCAGCGTCGGCGTAATCTCCGGACGGATCGCCAGGTCCCGGCCCCCGCGGTCCTGCAGCGAAAACAACTGGCTGACAATCTCGTCCCCGCTCTTCTGCGTGTAAAGCTGCAAATGCTCGAAGATCGGCCCGTCATACTCCGAAAATCCGTTCCGCACGGACACGGCCCGCCAGCCGGACATGATCCAGTTCCGTACCGCCATCTCCTCCGGATAAAAATCCCGCGTGCCTTTGACCGCCGTTATCTTTTCCATCGCCTGCTTTACTTCTTTCGTGTCTTGCGTTTGCCGGTTCCCTTTTTCCGCCGTGTTGCCCGCCCGTTCATCGTCGAGGGGCATTTTTTGATCTTCGCCAGATACTCCTCGAACGCCTCCAGCGACGTGAAATGGTGCTCGTATTCATACCCCCCGTCTTGGTAGTCGCAGTTGTCCATCTTGTACCCCCGGCAGATCCGGGGCCGATGCTCGTAGATCGTGCACCGGTTCTTCCGGTCCAGAAACTGGCACCGGTTCGTGATGTTGATATACCAGTCTCCCTCTTCCACGAACACGCTGATCCCCTCGTGCGCCAGATACCACCGGATATCGTCGTAATCCGGCTTCTTCTCCGGTGTCTCGATCGGCAAAGCCAGATACCGGCAGCACAATCCCGAACATTTCTTGCATGCAGTACTCAATCAACGGTCCTCAGGAAGGAAAACCAGGCTTCACGTCGCGCATTCGCGAACAGTCCGGCTATTATACTCCTTCCGCCTCCCGCCGCAACCCGGATTTCAGCGGAGCCGGAAACATGTCCGCTCCCCCATGCAGAAGCTATTCTTGAAAGTCTTTGCCTGGCGGACTATAATCAGGCCGTTTGATATGGAGTACAAATCATGAAAGTAAAAGCAGTATTATTAGGCAGGTTGAGTGTTCTGGTTCTTCTGATCGCGGCGGCCCTGCTGGCCGCGGATTCGCCCGCTCCGGTGCAGCCGTTCAACGGCAAGGATCTCACAGGCTGGATCTTCGTCGGCAAACCCGAGAATAACAAGTGGCTCGTCGGAACCGCCGAAGTGGACCCCGAAAATCCCCGAAAGCTCATCGTCAAGCCAGGCGGCTCCGAGCTGGTCAATCTCCCCGCCTCCCATCGCGACAGCGGCGATCTTTATACTGCTGAAACCTTCGGCGATTGCCGGATCGAGCTGGAATTGATGATTCCCAAACGCTCCAACTCCGGCATCTATGTCGCCGGCGTCTATGAAATTCAGGTCTATGACAGTTTCGGAAAGGACAAGGAGAAGATCGGCCGGACCGATATGGGGGCGGGGTATGACGTTGCCGCTCCGAAGGTCAATGCCGGCAAAGCGCCGGGCCAGTGGCAAAGCTGTCAGATCGATTACCAGGCGCCCCGATTTGACAAAGAAGGGAAAAAAATGCAAAACGCAAAACTCCTTCGCGTTACGCTCAACGGACAGGTCATCCATGAAAATCTGGAACTGACCGGTCCCACCGCCGGCGGCCTCCGCGATAAGGAAGCCCCGACTGGCCCCCTCTATTTCCAGGGCAATCATGGCCCCGTCGCCTACCGCGGCATCCGGATTACCCCGCGGACGGAAAAAAAGTAACGCCGATGGCAAATCCAAATCCCCTTCTCTCTCAAAACATGCAAAAACGTTTTGACACGGTAACATAAATGATAAGAATGGGCCGGAAAAAACAGGCCTCTGCATGATGAATGAGATTTTCTACGCCGTCGCTTCCGGCGCGTCCGCCGATTGGAAGGACGCGGCGGAACCCCGAATCGGAATGGTAACCGCCATCCAGATTTCCATCGTTGCCGCCTCCGTTCTGGCGGTCATCCTGCATCGAATCCGGCAGCCCTCTCTGGTGGCGTATATCGCCGCCGGGTTGTTTCTGGGACTGTTCACCCGTCCGCTCATCGGAAGCTCCCTGGAGGGCATGGAGCACGTTTCCAGCCTGGGATTGATCCTGCTGCTGTTTGTGATTGGTCTGGAGCTGGATTTAAAGAAGGTTCTGGGACTGGGCAAGGGACCCGCCGCCGCGATTTTTCTGCAGGGACCTGTCACCATCGCCGCGGTCTGGGGCATTCAGTCTCTTCTTCGGCATCTGGATTTGCAGATCCCCGGACTGGCCTCCAAACCCGAAGGACAGCTCATTTTCGCTGCCGCCGCCGCCCTGAGCAGTACCGCCGTTGTGGTTCGACTCCTCGGGGATAAATTCGACCTCACCTCGCAGGCCGGGCGGATTACCGTCCTGACCCTCATTGCCCAGGATATCTGGGCGGTTACGGTCCTGTCCTATATTTCCTCCCAGGGCCCCGATTCCTCCAAAGGACCCATGAAAATTGTCTATTCGATCCTGGCGGGGATTGCCGTTGCCGCTTTCATGGTGTGGATTACACGCCGCGGAATTTCCAAAATCTTGAAATTCGCGGCCACCGCGCCGGATCTGATGTCCATGGCGGCTCTGGCCTGGTGCTTTCTGGGCAGCGCCATGTTTGGGGCCACCGGCTTGTCCGCCGAAATGGGCGCTCTGAGCGCGGGACTGACCATCGGCAGCCTCCCCCAGGCCGGCGAAGTCCTCTCCAAAATTTCCAACCTCCGCGACTTTTTCATGGCCTTGTTCTTCGTCACCCTCGGAATGATGCTCCCGCCGCCCACCCTCTCCGCCGTTGCCGGCGCAGGCGTCCTCACCCTCCTCGTATGCCTGTCGCGATTTCTCCTGTTTGTCCCCGCGCTGCTGGCCGCCCGTATGGGCTCCATCGTTTCCCTCACCGCCGCCGTCAACCTGTCCCAGTTATCTGAATTTTCTCTCCTTCTCCTGCCCGTTGGCGTGGCGTATCAATGCATCACGCAGGAGGAAGCCTCGGTAATCTCCTATGCCCTGATGCTCTCCCTCATTCTTTCGCCGTTTGCGATTCGCTTGAATTATTCGATCGCGCGGGGGTTGGCAAAGCGGCTTCATCTGCGGGGCGACGCTCCGGCCGGCCAGGCGGGCGAACCTGCCTCTCCCGATGCCGCGCATCCGTCCGCCGAAATCTATATGCTTGGCTATTATCACAACGCCGAAGCGCTGGTGGGCTGCATCCAAAAAACCTGCCCCGATCTGCTTGCCCGCATGATGGTCATCGACTACAACCTCGCCCATCATGACCGGATCCGCAGCCAGGGCCTCCAGGTGAAATATGGCGATATCGGCAATCCCGAAACCCTCCGCCATGCCGGAATCGAAAACGCCAGGGTTGTCGTCGTCACCATATCCAACGCCTTTTTGCGGGGGACCTCGAATGAGCGTTTGATCGATATGGTCCATTCCATCGCTCCCCGAGCGAAAGTCATCTCCACTTCCGTCCGGATGGAAGAGCTGACCGAACAGACCTCGCGAGGCGCGTTCGCCAGCATTTATGATCCCGCCCACGCAGCCCAGGCATATCTGGACGCCATCCAAAAGGCCATGGGATAAAAAAGTTCCTTCCGGCCCCGCCGCCGTGGTCCTTCGCCGGAACGCCGGCCCCAAGGCCCGGATTCTCCACGGTTGACGAAAACGGTACATTATGTTATAACACTCCGGACTTCGGCTGGTTTCGAGCGGTTCTTCGCGTATGCCCGGACAGGCGGAATGGGCATCCGGACTCCATAAACCGCACAGCGAAAAACCATACCCGGAGGAGTGGCTGAGTGGCTGAAAGCGACGGTCTTGAAAACCGTTTTACCCTTTGGGTAACGGGGGTTCGAATCCCTCCTCCTCCGCTTCGTTTGAGAACGAGCAAAAAGGGTAATCCGTTGCGGCGCGGCGATCTGTGCCATTGCTGGCGGCCCCGACGCCCCATAGGCGTCCTTCTGTCGAATTATATATTCCTTACAGTCTTTCGAGCCCTTTCGGGACCCGATCAGACCAATCCCGCATTGCGAGAGAACACAAAAATCCCGCCCCCGTCGGTTTTTCCATTTTTCAAAGATCTCCCGCAACTCGTTTTGTATTCAGCAGTTAAAATGTTTTTCATCATCGCGGACTGGCCCGGCCATGTGCCGGTTGACAAGAACCGCCGGATGGGCTATCATACCCCTTGTTTTCTGTGTGTATAAAATAAGTTTGATAGGGTTCCGTGCGTATCGCGTCTTCATCAAACTTTTGACGAACGAGATTGCCATGTATCCCAAGCAGATTTCCGTCTTTTTGGAAAATAAAAAGGGTGGGTTGGCGGAGGTGACCCAGCTGCTCGCCCAGGAGCATATCAACATTCGGGCCTTGTCCCTGGCTGATTTGCCCGATGTGGGTGTGCTGCGGATGATCGTCAATGACTGGCAGCAATGCCTACATCTCCTGCGAAGCCAGGATTTTGTGGTGCAGGAAACGGATGTCATCGCCGTGGAGATCGATGACAAGCCCGGGGGTTTGCATCGCATTGTCGAGGTGCTCTCGCGCGAAAACATCAATGTGGAGTACATGTACACGTTTTTAACGAAACGGGTTCAGACGGCCATCGTGGTCTTCAAAACTGATGCCGCGGGGGAGGCGGTCGAGGCGCTCCGGCGAAACGGAATCTCCATTATCCTGGAAGATAAAATCCCCAATTTATAACTTATTTTTCGAAAAGTGCACAGTGCATGGGAACTTCGGTTGCGACAACACGGATGAGACCTTCGGTTGGCAGGACGTCGGCGGCGGCCGGCCGAACATCCGGCGAACCGGGGGCCTCTGAAATGACCGCCTCGTTTAACGGCGGTGTCTTCGAAAAGGCGTTTCCTTCTTCCATTCCAATCCAACAGAATTGAAAGGAGTTCGGTTATGTTCAAACAATTAATCACGATCATGGGTGTTCTGGCCGTGGGTCTCGCACCGGTTTTTACGGGCAGCCTGAACGCCGCGGATGCGCCGGATATTAAGATCGGCGCGCTGTTTTCCATCACCGGCCCGGCGTCGTTTCTGGGCGCCCCCGAGGCCAAGACGGCCGAAATGTTCATCGAAAAAATCAACGCCGCTGGCGGCCTGAACGGCCGAAAAATCCGCCTGATTGTCAAAGATACCGGCAGTAAGCCCGAAAACGCCATCTCCCTGACCCGCCAGTTGATGGAGGAGGAAAAGGTGCTGGCGATCATCGGACCTTCGACTAGCGGCGAAACCATGGCCATCAAAAACATCTGCCAGGAAGGCAAGACAATTCTCGTCTCCTGCGCCGCTGCCGAGACCATCGTCAATCCCGTCGCCAGTTATGTCTTCAAGACCCCCCAGAAAGACAGCGATGCCGTCCGTTGGATTTACCAATCGATGAAGGATAAGGGCCTCGTCAAAGCCGGCGTGATCACGAGCAATGATGGCTTTGGAGTCGCGGGAAAGGCCCAGTTGGACAAACTCGCCGGCGAGTACGGCATTGTCATCGCCATTGCCGAAACCTATGACAAGCAGGCAACCGATCTGACGGACGTCCTGACCAAACTGAAAGGCAAAGAGGTTCAGGCCGTGATCAACTGGTCCATCGTTCCGGCGCAAAGCCTCGTCGCCAAGAACATGAAGCAGATCGGGCTGAATGTGCCCCTCTATCAAAGCCACGGCTTTGGAAACATCAAGTATGTTCAGGCCGGCGGGGAAGCCATCAACGGTACGCTCTTCCCCTGCGGACGCCTGTTGGTCGCCGATGTTCTGCCGGATAACCACCCCCAGAAAAAATTGCTCGTGGAATATAAAACCGATTATGAAACCCGCTACAAGGAACCGGTCAGCACCTTCGGCGGACATGCCTATGACGCCGTCCTGGTATTGACCGAAGCCATTCGGAAAGCCGGCGAACCGGATTCCGAAAAAGTCCGAAACGCTCTGGAACACTTGAAAGGTATCGTCGGAACCGCGGGCATCTTCAACTTTTCACCGGAAGACCATAACGGACTGGGGCTGGATTCCTTTGAAATGCTGACGGTCATAGACGGTCAATTTGCCATTTATAAAAAATAAGGCCGCCCGCAGACCCCATGGCAGGAGATGAGCCGGCATGAATATACCCCAGGCCATGCAGTATTGCCTCTCCGGCGTCACCGTCGGCAGCATATATGCCATCGTGGCGATTGGTTTCAATATCATTTACAACACCACCGGCATCATCAATTTTGCCCAGGGTGAATTTCTGATCATCGGCGCGATGACGGCCATCTCCTTTCATCAGGTGCTTCCTTTGCCCCTCGCCATGGTTCTGGCCGTGCTGGTCACTACCCTCATCGGCGGCATGATGGATCTGCTGCTGCTGCGAAGGGTCCGGGACGCCTCCGTCCTGCGTCTGATTGTCATTACCATCGGCGTTTCCATCGTCATGCGGGAGGGCATGCTGCACATCTGGGACGAAAAGGTCGCCTCGCTGCCTTATTTTACGGGCACCGAAGTGACAACCCTCACCGTCCTCGGTGCGCATATCTCTCCGCAGGTCCTCTGGGTCCTGGGCGTCTGTGCGATTATCGTGGCCGGGCTTACCCTGTTTTTCCGCTTCACAATGACCGGACGTGCGATGCGGGCCTGCGCCGACGATCCGATGGCCGCCACCCTCTGCGGAATCAACTCCCGAAGGATGATTACCCTTTCATTCATGCTCAGCGCGGCCATCGGAGCGCTCGCCGGTTGTGTCATCTCCCCCATAACCCAGACGCAATATGACATGGGCGCGCCCCTGGCGATCAAAGGATTTACCGTGGCGATCCTCGGCGGACTGGGCAATAGCATGGCCGCCGTGGCCGCCGGCCTCTTGCTGGGCCTTCTGGAAGCATGGACCGTCAGCCAGTTCGAGGTCGCTTATAAAGAAGCGGTCTCCATCGTCGTTTTGCTGCTGATTCTGGTCTTTCGCCCCAACGGCCTCTTTACCCGGCGGGAAATCGGCGCACTGAGGACGTCCTAATGCGGTTTCGGATTTATCTTCCCATCCTGGCTCTGATTCTCGCGGTCATCGGCGTCCAGTGCGCCCTGTCCAAAGCCCAGGCGACGTTCTACATGACCCAAATCACCATGGCCGCCTATTATTCCCTGGTCGTCATCGGATTATGCCTCCTGATGGGGTACGCAGGCCAGATTTCGCTCGGGCACGCGGGATTTTTTGCCATTGGCGGGTACGCCTCCGCGTTCCTGACCACCTGCAATCTCCTGCCTTATCGCGATTCCGCCGTGATGAAAGGATGTGCCGCCCTGGGATTCACCTTGGAGCGGCAGGACCTCTACGGCCAGACCATCCTTTCGTTCTCTCCCTGGGTTGCCTTCGCCGCCGCCCTCCTCTTGGCGGGGGGGGTCGCGCTGCTGATTGGCTTGCCCGTCATACGGCTCAAAGGACACTATCTGGCCATGGCGACCCTGGGCTTTGGATTGATTATCTATCGCACGGTTCTGGGAGCGAACATGTTGGGGCAGGCCGACGGCATTTCCAACGTTCCTCCGTTCGGGCTGTTCCCGTCCCTCGAAGTCAATGGTCGTCCGATGTTTCGGATGCAAAACTACTACATCGCCTGGACGCTGGTCATCCTGGCGATGGTCCTGGCGATAAATCTGGTCCATTCCCGCGTAGGACGGGCGCTGCGTTCCATCCATGAGAACGAGGAGGCCGCACACTCTCTGGGTGTCGATACCTATCGGTACAAGCTCGCGACGTTTGTCCTCAGTGCCTTGTTCGCCGCCGCCGGCGGCGTCTTTCTGACCCATTATAACGGCAGCATTGGACCTTCCGAAGTGTCCGTGATGAAATCCGTTCGGTACGTCGCCATTGTCGCCGTGGGGGGGAT
>CAZOTP010000145.1:0-8217 GCA_964582655.1 uncultured Pirellulales bacterium
GTTTCCTCCGCTGAATGCTTCGGATTTCCCGGCTCCCCCACCTTGACCGCACCCGCCCCCAGATCGGTAAACCGATTCCCCTTCACCACGATCCCATGACATCCGTCCGACAGTTCGATTCCAAACCCGCCCGTATGGGAAATATCGCATCCCTCAATCGTAATATTCCTTGCCTGCCGAACATAAAACGCGGAAAAAATCGGCTGCTTCGCCAGGTTCGTCGTCTTCACCCCATCCACTTCCTCCCAGGGCCAAGGCACTTCCGATTGCGGATAATTGTATCCTCCCGGTCCCAGCTCCCAGTCGCTGTACTGCACATCCAGCCCCTTCAGAGTCAAATTCTCAACCGGCTCGCCGGCCTTTCCTTCTATCCGAATCAAATCTTTCCGCACTGGAATCAATATATCCGCCTGCTTCAAATCCACCCCTTCCGCCGGCTTGTAATACAGCACGCCCTCTGCCCGGTCCAAATACCATTCCCCCGCCTGATCCAGCCCTTCGAATACATTCTCCACATAATATCCCTTGCACCACGTGGTCGGCCGCCACGTCCGTCCCGCCAGCTTCACCACAGCCGCGGCTTCATCCACATCCTGAATCTGAATTCGCCCTTCCGTCCAGTGCTGGTGAAACATGATCTCCACATTCTTCAGATTGCGCCAGTCCTTGCGGATATCCCCCAGCCGATATCGAAACGCCTGAAACTCCTGTTCATTCTCCTCCTCCGCCAATGGCAACAATCCTTCGTTGGGCGTTCGCGCCCGCGTCTGTCTCTGTCCGTTCACAAACAATTGCGTAAATCCGTTTTCAAACTCCGTCCCCCGCACCGAACACTTCCAGATCCCATCCCGAAACGCGCTCCACTCCCCTTTCAATGACTTCGCACCGTGCAGTACAACCTTTTCTCCCTCGTTAGCCGTATAAATCACAACAGCATTCTCCGTCCCCCCGTCCTTTGGGCCAAATACCAAAGGCTGATCCAGAAAATAGGCTCCCTCCCCGATTCGCACCACAATTTCTTCGCTTCCCCGTTTGGCATCCATCCGCACCGCCTCCTGCGCACGCGAAAGGCTGGCAAACGGATGTTCCTGGGTTCCGGAATTCCCGTCATTCCCCTTCCCACTCACATAATACTCCCCCGCGAGGGCCCATTCGCACAAAAACCAGCACACTAAAACGACGATAAATACGGATTTTTTCATGGCGGAACCTCTTTCTGACATTCCATCAAAAAATGATTTATGTCTCCAGTGCCATTTTCGCGCCCACTTTCTTCATGAGCGATACATACTCTGGAAACGTCACCGACATCGCTTCCGCGGTGTCAATCCACGTTTGCCCCTCCAATGCCATTCCCGCCAGGCTCAGCGCCATCACGATCCGATGATCATGGTGCCCGCTGACCTCCGCCGCCCGGAGCTTCGAATGGCGAATAATCAGCCCGTCGGGCAATTCCCGGATATCAGCCCCCATCTTTCCTAATTCTTCCGCCATGACGGCGATTCGATCCGTTTCCTTCAGCCTTGCCTGAGCCACATTCACCAGCCTCGTCTCCCCCTCAGCAAAACAGGCCGTTACCGCCAGGGCCGGCAGCGCATCCGGAATCGAGTTCATATCCACTTCCATCCCCCGCAGCGACTTTCTCCGAACCAGCAAATCTCCGCCTTTCTGAACAATCTCCGCTCCCATTGCCCGCAGCACATCCACCACCGCCTTATCCCCCTGGGCATCGGTAAAATCCAGCCCTTCCAGAATCAGTTCTCCTTCCAGTATGGCCCCGGCACACAGGAAAAATGTCGCTGACGAAAAATCCGCAGGCACCCGCTTCGTGAATCCTTTATAGCCCTGTTTCCTGCGAATCCAAAACCGTTCCCACCCCAGCCTTTCATACACAATCCCCTGCTCCTCCAGGTATCGAAGCGTGATTTCCACATAGGGTTTTTCATTCAACAACAGCACATCGATTTCCGTATCCCCCTTTGCCAATGGCGCATTAATCAGCAGGGAACTCAAATATTGACTCGAAACCGCCTCGATCGACGTCTTTCCGCCTTTCAGGCATCCCCGCACCGTAACCGGCGCCTTGCCGTTGTCCAGCTTGCTTACGCATGTCGCCCCCAGATCGTTCAAACTCTTCAGCAATGGCCCCACCGGACGACTCCGAATCTGTTCATCCCCCGTAAACTCCGCCTGCCCTTCGTTCAGTAGCGCCGCGCTGCCAATCGCGAAACGAAGCGTTGTGCCGGA
The DNA here is from genome assembly GCA_964582655.1 of uncultured Pirellulales bacterium. Taxonomy (GTDB): domain Bacteria; phylum Planctomycetota; class Phycisphaerae; order Sedimentisphaerales; family SM23-30; genus CAZOTP01. The sequence goes on from CAZOTP010000145.1 coordinate 2,248, forward strand.
ATTCCCCACATCCACAGTGCCAACCGGTGCGGATAACCTCCCGCCCGTCCCTGTCACCTTCCATACCCCCGGTTCACAGTGAATTTCCGCCCCCAACGCCCGATACGTCTCCACCGCCGACCGCGTATCCAGCGATTCCAGCGGCGATTGTATCTCGCTGTCCCCCTCCGCCAGACTCGCGATTGCCACACAACGGATCGTATGGGATTTACTGCCCGGGATCGCTGCTGTTCCCCGAAGGGTGGATGCCGCCACTCTAAGCTTCATAACTTCTTTCCTCTGGATGAATTAACATCGTTTCTATCATTTTATGGAACCGCTTTGCGGTTTCAAGAACGAATTAAAATTCGTATTTAATGCTGGTATTTTCATCAAAAATCCGTTTTAAGAAGTAGATTCCAGTTCAACAAGGCATTTGGCTGTCAAAACTTGGCTTGAGGGCGCATTTTTGGAATTCGTGCATCGCTATCGGATAGAACCGAAACCAGTGACAAAGGAGATTGAGCGTGGATAGAAGGCGGGTTCTTCTGATCACTTGCCTGCTGGTACTGGAAGCAAGAGCTTTTTCATCGCAGATTCAGGATTCTCCGCCCCCCGAATCGGATACCTCCAGGCAAATCACGGATATGGCTCCCCGGAATTCTTCAACAGACAACGCCGGAACTCTACCCTTGATTTCCAGCGAAATCCCGCTGCCTCTCTTTACTCCCCTGGCGGAAACGTTTATCGGGTGGGACTGGACCGGATGGGAGGAAATTCCACAGGACGGAAGCTGGATTCAGTTCACCGCTCCCCCGCCGTCAGGCCTTCCCGCCAATGCCTTTGTCACCAAAGTGGAAGTTCACCATAAAATCACCCATCCCTATATCGGCGATCTGGAAGTCGCGATTGCCAACGAAAATACCTCTCATCTCTGGATGGTTCGCGACAATATCGGCGGATCTGCCGACAATATCAACGAAACTCGCACGGAATTTTCCATTTTTGACGGCGATTCTCCCGATCAGGATTGGTACTATCGGATTCGCGACACCTTTTGGGATGGCGATTATGGCTTTATCTCTGTTCTGCAACTCTATGTGTATTATGACACCCCGGGTGGATCTCTGCCAGACCTGACCCCCTATCAGCCCGGCGACTGGGACAGCACCCTGGTCATTTCCAATGTGACCGGCACAACCGCCTCCGCTTCCGTCATTTACCATGACGAATCCATTTATGTCGATTACTCCTGTCTGAACATGGGAACCGCCGGCGCCGGACCCTTCAAATACGGCCTTTATGTCGATGGCGTACTGAAGAAATATGTCTCCCTTTCCTCTCTGGCGTCCTACTACTACAATTATATTCTGGACTCCAATCTGGGCACGCTTTCCGCCGGTACCCACACCTATTCCATTACCTGCGAATATGAAAACACCGTCACGGAGTCCACCGAACCCAACAATACATGGTCCCGCACCTTTCCCAACACCCAGCGACCCGTGGTGAATAATGCGGAAATTCATGGGACAAAATTCAACGATCTCAATCAGAACGGCGCCTGGGATGCCGGCGAACCCTCCCTGCCCAACTGGCAAATCTATCTGGATCTCGACGCCAGCGGCTCCTTCGATGCCGGCGAACCGAACACCTTTACAAATGCCTCCGGACAATATGCCTTCACCCAGCTCGCCGCCGGCTCCTATATCGTCGCGGAAGTTCAGCAATCCGGCTGGCAGCAGTCCCATCCCGCCTCTGGCGGAGGAGCATCTGCCATGCAGGCAAAGCCTCTTCCCTCGATCACCACCACAGGCTCCCGGGCTCCCGTCTTCATACAAGGGGAAATTCCCACACCCCTGCCGGGCCAGATTCTTCCGATGACCGTCGAATCCTCTTCCCTGATCAATCTCGATGACTTCCGAGCCGATCCGCGGTTTGCCGGCATTAACGGCTCCGGCTGCGCCTGCGTCATTCTCGATACCGGAATCGATTGCGACCATCCCTTCTTCGGGCCGGACTATGATTTTGACCACATTGCCGACCGCATTGTGTATAGCTACGATTTTGCCGATGATGACGATGACCCTTCCGATGTCGATGGGCATGGCTCGAATGTCGCCAGCATCATCGCCAGTCAGGATGCCGCCTATAAAGGCATGGCCCCCGCCGCGGACATCATCCCCCTGAAGGTCTTCCCTGATAGCGGAAACGGCGAATTCAGTTATGTCGAACAAGCTCTGCAATGGGTCGTTGCCAATGCCGCCGCCTACAATATTGTCAGTGTCAACATGTCTCTGGGAGATTCCGAAAATTATACCTCCCCCGTCTCCCCCTATGGCATCGGAGATGAACTGGCCGCCCTGGCCGCGTTGAATGTGATTGTCGTTTCCGCTTCCGGAAATGATTTTTACTCCTTCTCCGGCCAGATGGGGGTTTCCTATCCCGCGGCGGATATCAACTCCCTTTCCATCGGCGCTGTCTATGATTCCAACAGCGGCGGATGGACCTATGGCGACGGAGCCATCGCCTATTCCAGCGGCCCGGACCGCATATGCCCCTTCTCGCAGCGGCATCCCACCATGACTACCGTATTTGCTCCGGGAGCGCCAATCACCGGCGCGAATGAGAACGGGGGAACGGTCACCATGCATGGCACCAGCCAGGCATCCCCCCATATCGCCGGAATTGCCGCACTCGCCCAGCAGCTTGCCCTGAATACGCTGGGCAGAAAACTTACTCCATCCGAATTCTCTTCTCTCCTCCGTTCCACCGCAGCTACCATCAATGATGGCGACGATGAAAGCGATAATGTAACCAACACAGGCGAGGATTTCCCGCGGATCGATGTCTTCCAACTGGGCCAGGCTATCCTTGCCATGATTCTGCCCGGCACGCACTCGGTCACCCTCACGCAAGGCCAAATCCTCAGCAACATCGACTTCGGCAATTTCCAGAATGGCTCCTGCGGGGATTGGGGCTATTATCCCGCGGATATCAACTTTGACTGCCGAATCGATCAGTTGGATCTCGATATCATGGACCAGAACTGGCTGCGAAGCGATTGCCAGGCCGACAATGACTGGTGTGATTTTGCCGACATCAATCGGACTGGCATGGGACGCGATGGAAAAGTGAACCTCCTGGACTTCCAGACGCTGGCTCTCCAGTGGCTCCTCTGCACCGATCCGCAGATCGGAGGTTGCGACAACGTAAATCCGTAAAAGCCTGATTTTTTCTAACGAATCACCAGCACCATCCCCGGATCAGATACATCCCCTTGGCTCGCCGCAGACAAACCGATTCGTTCTATCAATCCGCCGGTCAGCGTGAATCGGCTGCCGGACACCTCTGCTTCTTGAGTAATGTCCACCGCCTCGTCCCCCGCCAGGTCCTGCCCCCAGATGCGGGCTTTTTCCGAGACCGGCGCATCGAATGCCAGTGTTAACGTTTTATAATATCCAAAAATACCAATCGGTCCGGTGGCGTTTCCCACGTTCAGCACAACATCCGCCCGGGGCGTGCGATACTCCCGGTTGCCATCGCACAATCGGCCAAAAGTAGCTATCGCCACCGCGCCGTTTGGATACCGGCTCGCCGCCGCATACGGATGCACCCCCTCGCCTCGCACCTCCGGCAGCGCGATCCCTCGGCTCACTCGCGCCGGCGCCCCTTGCCGGATCATCCGGTCCCCTGTCCAGAATGTCTTGTCGCTGAAATCATACTCATCGAACAGAATCTTCTCATCCAGAAAACACTCCGCCGTTCCCGCCCCAAACGGCGTCGCCAGTCGCTGCCATCGAAGTCCCCGCACCACCTCATCCAGCCTCTCCTTGCATCGTTTGGGATTGTGGAAAAACACATCCGCCCCGCCCGCAAACGGATGCCGCATCTCCCCCACGTTCAACCCCAGCGCCGCCGCCATATACACTTCATGCTCACAGTGCAGCAATCCAAGCCCTTCTGTCTTCGCTTTCACCGCATGCAGTACCTGCGCAATTCGCTCCAGCATCGTCGGAACCCCCAGTTGGTTGGAATGGTCATAGAGCCGGAACACATCGGAATACTGTACCGTTTTTGCTGCATTCTCCACCCAGTCCGCCTCCGCCATCCCGATCCCATTTTCATCCCATCGTTCATTAAAAGGCCGCCGGCACCACGCATGCTCAATCGTCAGTTCCGGCGCCTCCGTTCTTGCCGTCTCCGTCAGCCACCGCCGAAATTCATGGCTGTGCTGCCTCTCGCCCCAGTCCACCTTCCAGTATCGAATCCCCGCATTCCGGCTCCACCGCAAACGTTCCGTCCAGTAATGCTCCGCATACGGATCCTTCAACACTCCTCCCTTTGCCTGCGGATGTTCCTTTAAAAACGCTTCCATTTCCCGTGCCGCAACCGCCTTGGATTCCTGGGCGCAAATCCATAGTCCCACCCCTTTCCACCCGTGCTCCTTCGCCATCTCATTGAGCTTCCCCAGCCGCTGCTCATACGACCCCGTGCAGCGGGGCCACCGCTGGGTCTGCACCTCCAGGCTCCCGTAATACGCCTCATATCTCGCCTTTTCCAGAGGCAAATCCCACCCGTCATCCAGCACCAGATACAAATCCCCTTTCACCTTCGGAAAAATCGTATCCGCCCAGCCGCCCGGCCCAAACACCGTCTTTTCCGTAAGCTGATCCCGCGCGAAAGGCTCCGCTTTGTTCCCCCCCGCGTAATATTGCAGCGACCAAGTGCACCAATAGTTCAGGGTATCCGCGGGTTCCTCCGGCACCAGGTTCAATCCCTTTTCCCCCGCACCCGCCATCCCGCACAGACATCCCGCCATCCCCGCACACCAGAGAGCCAAACGCCTTCCGCTTCCCATGATACATCCTTTCGCTACGAGTGGACCATTTTACCGACCTGAAACACCAACAGCGTAATGATATATCCCGCCGCCGTCAACCCGGCAAACTGCGCAATCGCCCATTTCCATCCCCCCGCTTCCCGCTTCACCACCGCCACCGTCGCCATGCAGGGCGAGGCAATCAGGCAAAACAGCATGATGCAGAACCCCGTCAGCGGACTGTACTGCTCCCGCAGCTTCTGGCGCAATTGCTCCGGATTCTCTTGCCCTTCCTCGGCCACGGCGTGAACAATCCCCATCTGGGCCACAAATACCTCCTTGGCCGCAAACGATCCAATCAGAGCCGTCCCGATCTTCCAGTCAAATCCCAGCGGCTTCAATATCGGCTCGATCCCTCTGCCGATCCGCCCCGCCAGCGAATACTCCAGCCTCGCTTCCCCAGCCCTTTCCCCGCTGATTCCCGCCTCCCGTTCCGCCGGCAATCGCGGAAACGTCAACAGCGCCCACATCAAAATGGAAATCCCCAGAATCACCGTCCCCGCCTTCCGCAAATACATCCAGCTCCGATGCCACACATGCAGCCCGATTGCTTTGAGCGTCGGTATCCGGTAAGGCGGCAGCTCCATCACAAAAGACGACGGCTCCCCGCGAAACACCGTCACCCGCAGCAGTTTCGCCCCCGCAATCGCCAGCAGAATTCCGATCACGTACACGGCGTACATCACCAGTGCCGCCGCCCGTCCCGAAAAAAATGCCGGAATCAGCAGCATGTAAATCGTCAGCCTCGCCCCGCAGCTGATCAGAGGCAGAATCATGATCGTCGTCAAACGATCCTGCCTCTTCTCCAGAACACGCGAGCCCATAATCGCAGGCACCGTGCAGCCGAATCCGATCAGCATCGGAATAAACCTCTTTCCGTGCAGGCCCACCCACTTCATGACCCGGTCCATTAAAAATGCCGCCCTTGACATATACCCCGTATCTTCCAATATGCTGATGGCCAAAAACAAAAGCATGATATTCGGCAAAAACACGATCACTCCCCCCACTCCGCCAAGAATCCCATCGACAACCAGGGAACACAAAAGATTTCCCGATCCGCCGGGCCAATTCTCCTGCACCGTTTTCCCCAGCCACCCGAATCCCGC
>CAZOTP010000146.1:0-8211 GCA_964582655.1 uncultured Pirellulales bacterium
GGGAGCCGGGGAAGAAGGCGCCGGCGGGAGAGCGGTATTTCCGGTACCGGTTTTCGATTCCGCGGAAGAAGGCGATTCGCCAGGGGATGATGTACATCGCGGCGGATGACAAGGGGTATCTGTATATCAACGGAAAGCCGCAGAACGTGATTTCGGTGTACAATCTTTTGAGCGCCATCGATGTGACGGCGGCGCTGCAGGAGGGTGAGAATCTGATCGCGGTTTCGGCGGAGAATACGGGCAAGGAAGAGAATCCGGCGGGTCTGATCGGCAAGCTGGTGATCGAATTTTCGGACGGCGCCAAGCAGTATGTGCCTGTGGACTGCAACTGGAAATGTTCGAAAAAGGAGGATGCGCTGTGGTATTCGCCGGAGTTTAACGACTGCATCTGGGAGACGGTTCGGCGGAGCGTGAGGTACGGGGAGGCGCCGTGGGAGAAGTACAAGCTGGTATTGCCTCCCCCTGCGTATTTGAGGAAGGAATTTACGGTTGCTAAACCTGTCCGGCGGGCGACGGCATACGCCTCGGCGCTGGGGATTTACGAGCTGCGAATCAACGGAGAAAAAGTCGGGAACGATTATTTTTCACCGGGGTGGACGGATTACAAAAAGCGGGTGTATTACCAGACGTATGACATCACGAATCTTCTGCATGAGGGCGCCAATGCCGTGGGGGCAATGGCGGCGGACGGGTGGTATTCGGATTACATCGGCTGGGATTGGAAGCGGGACCATTACGGGGAGAGGGCGTGGTTTCTGGGGCAGATTCAGATCGAGTACCAGGACGGCTCGACGGAGACCATCGGGACGGACGGATCGTGGCGGGCCTCGACGGGTCCCTTGCGGCAGGCGAGTTTTCTGATGGGCGAGACGTATGATGCGCAGGAAGAGATGGCGGGCTGGGACCGCAGCGGATTTGCGGCGGGGAACTGGAAGATGGCGGAGGTTTCGCCCGCGAAGGAGATTCTGATTCAGGCGCATCCGGGGATGCCGGTGCAGGCCGTGGGGGAGATCCGCCCGATCGGGGCAACGGAGCCGCAGAAGGGGCGGTACGTGTTCGACATGGGCCGGAATTTTGCCGGTTTCGTGCGGCTTCGGATCGACGGCGCGGCGGGCCAGACGATTCAGCTTCGGTTTGCGGAGCGTCTGAATCCGGACGGGACGTTTTACATCGAGAATCTGCGCGGGGCGATGGCGACGGATACGTATATCTGCCGCGGGGGCGGGGACGAAGTCTGGCAGCCCCGGTTTACGTTCCACGGGTTTCAGTATGTGGAAGTGACGGGTCTGCGGAAGAAGCCGAATCTGGATCTGATTACGGGAGTGGAGCTTTCGTCGGCGACGCCCGTGAGCGGGATGTTCGTCTGTTCGGACGCGACGGCGAATCAGTTGTATAAAAATATCTGCCAGACGCAGCGGATGAATTTCATCGATGTTCCGACGGATTGTCCCCAGCGGGACGAGCGGCTGGGGTGGACGGGGGATGCGCAGATTTATATCGCGACGGCATGCCTGAATTCGGATGCGCAGGCGTTCTACACGAAGTGGCTGCGGGACTTGAACGACGGGCAGCGGGAGGACGGGCAGTATCCCTGCATCGCGCCGGTGATATCGGGTCATGACGACGGCGGGCCGGCGTGGCAGGAGGCGGGGGTGGTTTGCCCGTGGACGCTGTATCAGGCGTACGGGGACCGGCGGATTCTGGAGACGTATTATCCGGCGATGGCGAAGTTCGTGGAGTTCTGCAGGAACCGCTGCACAGAGGAATTTTTGCCTCCGGAGAAATTCCACTGCTACGGGGACTGGCTGCAGATTCAGGCGGATACGCCCAAGGATGTGATCTTCATGGCGTATTTCGGGCTGTCGGCGAGAATCATGACACAGGCGGCGGAGGCGCTGGGGAAAACGGACGATGTCCGGATGTATCAGGAACTGTTCGAACGAATCAAGCAGTCCTTCAACAAGGCGTATGTGGCGGAGGACGGGCGGATCAAAGGCGATACGCAGTGCGTGTATGTGCTGGCGCTGGCAAACGATCTGCTGGAGCCGGCGCTGCGGGAGAAGGCGTTGCGGTATCTGGTTGAGGACATCGAAGGGCGGGACGGGCATCTTTCGACGGGCTTTGTGGGGACAAAGGATCTGATGCTGGTCCTGTCGCGATTCGGGCGGAATGACGTGGCGTATCGGCTGTTTCACAACGATACGTTTCCATCGTGGGGATTTTCGATTCGCAACGGCGCGACGAGCATCTGGGAGCGGTGGGACGGATGGACGCCGGAGAAAGGATTCCAAAATCCCCACATGAACTCCTTTGCGCATTATTCGTTCGGCGCGGTGGGTCAGTGGATGTTCGAGAATATCGGGGGGATTCGTTCGGAGGGTCCGGCGTACCGGCGGATTGTCATCAAGCCCGAACCGGGCGGGACCCTGAGCTTTGCGAAGACCCGGTATCGCTCGATTCAGGGGGAGATTGTCTCAGAGTGGAAGATTGAAAAGGATGCATTTTCTTTGAAGACCGTGATTCCGGCAAACACGACGGCGACGGTGTAGGTGCCGGCGAGCGATTCGGGCCTCGTGACGGAAAGCGGCGTGGCGGCGGAACAGGCGGCGGGGGTGGAATTTCTGCGGATGGAATCCGGCGCGGCGGTATATCGCGTCCGGTCGGGTAACTATGAGTTTGCATCGAAGCGGTTTTGAATCACGAAGCAAAGGAGTTCTCAGAGGTCCGGCAGCGGCTTGGCGACGCCATCCCCGGCAAGAGAGTTAGAAGCCGGCCTATATAGGCCTTAAAGCGTTAATTTTAAAAGAGTTAGGCGTCAAGGGGCGAATGAAACGCACGTTTTTTCGTTTTGGCCTGGAAGGGAGATTTCCGCCCGTTGATAGGATCTGCCGCTGGTTTCAGGCGATGAACGAAACAACCGACCGGGCAATTTATTTTGACAAGCCGGGAACGGATTGATAGACTCCTTTTCCTTGTACGAACCCGGATTCGGGGCGGGGCGAAGCGGGAAGTGGCTGAATGGAATGAAACGCAAGAACAGCAGAAAGGATGCAAGCGATGCAGGAATTCGATAAGCTCAAACAGATGATTGCGGATGTGGAAGATGATTTGCAGAAGGCGGAAAGCGGGAACAAGGCGGCGGGAACCCGTGTTCGCAAGCAGATGCAGGATATCAAACAGTGCGCCCAGGACATTCGGATCAAGATTCTGGAAAAGCGCGGCGAGGAGTAAACGCTGACGGTTTCGGGCAGGACCAGAAAGGAACCATTTCTTCATGCCGCCGGTATTATTCGCAGATTTGAGCCGGATCGATTTGACGAAGGTGGTGTATGACCGGGCGGCGATCGAGGCGATTAATCCGCACCGTTATGAGATGCAGCAGCTCGACGGGATTGTATTGCTGGATCCGGCGGACAGTCTGATCATCGGATACAAGGATATCACGGAGAAGGAATTCTGGGTGCGGGGTCACATTCCGGGCAGGCCTCTGATGCCGGGGGTGATCATGGTGGAAGCGGCGGCGCAGATGTCGAGCATCGCGGCGAAGAAGATCAACAACGAAGAGCGGTTTATCGGATTCGGGGGGATCGAGGAAGCGAAATTTCGCGGTCAGGTTCTTCCGGGATGCCGGCTGTACATGATCGGAAAGTTTCTGGAAAACCGGCCCCGCCGATTCAAGATGGCGGTTCAGGGCGTGGTGAACGGCGAACTGGTGTTCGAGGCGATCATCATCGGAATGCCGATGTAAAAACGAGATGCCCCTGCGGTTTCTGTCGAACCCATCGAATACACGGATGCCCCGGCTTTGCGAGTCCGGGGCATTTTTGTTTGAATGGGGTGGCAATTCCGGAATCGCCGGGGTATAATGGAGAGCCGTTTTGGATGGTTTCTTTCACGATACAATCGATCGTTATGCAGTATCCATCGCAATTTGAGGAGTATCTTGAGCTTTCGGGGGGTGCGGATGCGGTTTCGGCAACGGCCTCCCTTCCGGTGGGCGCGGGAGTGTGTCTTCTGTGCGGCAGGGAGGGCGAACCGATTCTGCTGCTGTTCGGGGCGCAGCTTCGCGCGATGGTGAGGCGGCGGCTTTTGGAAGCGGCGCCGGGAGAGAAGAACCGCCGGGCGGATTTGAAATCGATTACAACGGGAATCTGGTATCGGCGCTGCTGGTCGGCGTTTGAGACGCAGTGGGCGTACTACCAGATTGCCCGGGAGATATATCCGGACCGGCTGCCGGAATTTTTTCCGCGACTGAGCGCGTGGTTTTTGCAGATCCGGATGGAGGACCGGTATCCGGGATTTCGGGTGACGGAGAATTATGCGCCAAAAAACGGATTGCACTGGGGGCCGTTTAGCAGTAAACAGGCCGCCGGCGATTGTCTCGAAATCCTTGAGGAACTCTTTTCGCTTTGCCGATGTCTGGAGCGGCTCTCGCGTTCGCCTCAAGAGGAGCCCTGCAGTTATGGGCAGATTCGGAGGTGCCGGAGCGTGTGCACGGGGCGAGTGGCTATGGAAGAATATCGCCGGGTCCTTGAACAGGCGATTGCATTTCTGGATCGGCCGACAGAGGAGAGTGTTCGGGGAATGCGGCAGCGGATGAAGAATCTGGCGGTGGAACTGCGATTTGAAGAGGCGCAGCGGCTGAAGGGACATATCAAGCTGGCGGAGCGGATGGATTCGGATTTGACGCGATGGGTGGGCCGGATGGATTCGTTTTATTTGTTCAGTTTTCAGGGGGGACCGCCGATGAGCGTGGAAGGTAAGCGGAGGCGGCAGCCCGGCGCGACGGGATTTTTGATCGGGCCGGGATGGGTGAAGTCATTTGCTCCGGCGGTATTGCCGGAGCTGGAACGGCGATGCGGGGAGATGCTGGAGGCGTATCGGCGGGAGCGGAATGCTTTGGCGGAATCTTTTTCTGAGGCGGAGGCGGCGGTGCTGGGATGGACGTCGAATTATCTGTATCGGAATCAGCGGGAACAGGGTTTTTTTGTGCGGGTGGAGAGCGTGCCGGATGCGGGGGAACTGGCGAAGGGGGTGCGGAATTATTTTTCAAACCAGCGTGTGAAATCGAAAAAGCCCAGGCTCGATACGGCGAGCCTGACCGAAGATATCGGTTTGGCTGAACCGGAAACAACATAATTTCAGACAAGGAGACATCGAAATGAAAGCGAAAAAGCAGGTTTGGATTCTGTTGCCGGGCCTTTGGGGATTGTTTTTGCCGCCGGTCGGCTGCACGCGCGGAATCAGCGAAGGATTTCACGCGTTGACGGGCAGCAGTGGGAAGGTCGTGGTGATCCAGGGGGATGCGCAAGTTCTGGGCAAGGCGTCGGAGAATTACGGCGCGGTGAAAATCGATCCGTTCACCAGCGACGTGGGGAACGCCTGTCCGGCGGAATTTTTATCGGCAATTCCGGGGGCCATCGAGGAACAGCTTCGGTTTCGCGATCCTTCGATGACCGAGCGGGTCAAATTCAAAGATAAAGAGGAGCTGGGACCGTTTTTTACGGGGCCGGCGGAGAAGATCATCAAAGTGACCGGCCGCGTGATTCAGTATGATCAGGGAGGCATTACGGATAAAGCGATGGGGCCGATGGATGAGGCGATTTGCCGGATCCAGTTTTACGATGATTCCACGGGCACGATGATCGCGGAAGCAAACTGCACGGGACGGGTGAAAAGCTCGGTGCGGACGGGGCCGAAGGAACTGGCGACGGGAGTGGGCAAAGCGGTGCGGAAGCTTCTTAAGCCGGAAAAGAAGAAAGAATAAAATCCATACGGAACGCATGGCTTCGACCTAGACGGATTATTCGGACCTGCCGGATTTACAATCCCTTTGCCGGATTTCGACAAAGGGATTTTTTTCGCTTTCCGGGCAGTTATCAGACGTTTTGGGGATTAAACCGATACGGCGGAGGCGGGAACTGCTTCTTTGGGGGAAGATTGTCGCGGTGTGGATTTGCCTGGGGGGAAATTATATTTTATTCTGAAATGGAAGCGCAACAGAAGTGAATTTTTAACGCACGGAGCCGGTGATGCAAGTCTGGCATGACCGGGGCGGCGTTTTGCCGAACGGAGAGTGTCCCTGATTATAAAGGCGCATCCGACGGCATAGCGTCGCGAGATGTTATACAGACGCCAAGCGAGGCACGGTTGAAATCCTTGTCCGGATTTCGAACGTGCTTTTTTTATTGCGCCCACGGTATGGTCCTGCGGAGGGCCGGCCGGGGCCGGAGAGAACTGTTTTAGACAGGAGGCGGCAGACCATGAGCATGACATTGCGCAATTCCGGGATTCTGCGTGCGCTGAACACGCTGACGAACATCTCGAGCGAGTTGGCGCTCTCCAACACACGTCTGGCGACCAGCCGGCGGATTACCGCGGCGGGGGATGATCCCGCCGGGCTGATCGCCGCCACGCTGCTGGAGGCGGATATCGCCCAGATCGACGCGATAGCGAAAAATGGCGAGCGAATCAACAGCATCATCGACACTGCCGACGGAGCCATGGCTCAAATCTCCTCCCTGCTCAACGACATCGAATCGAATGTTCTTGCCGCATCGGGCAGCGCCGTCACGGCCGAGGAACGGGCGGCCTATCAGGCCGAAATTGACACCGCCATCGATGCCATCGATTCGCTGGTCAACCAGACCTCGTTTAACGGCATTCGTCTGCTGGACGGCGGGCTGGGGTATTCCGTCACCGGCGCGGATACGGCAAAAATCGACGATGTCCGGATCAGTTCGGCAAATACCGCATCAGGAAACGCGAGTCTGAGTGTTTCGGTCACGGGAGCGGCGCAGAAAGCCGCGGTGTCCTACAGCGGCGGCGCCCTGGCCGGGGATGTCACCCTGGTGATCACGGGCAGCAACGGAACCGAACAAATCGAACTGGCGGCTGGCGCTACGCAAAACGACATCGAAGACGCCGTGAACGCAGTTTCGGATGCCACGGGAGTGGAAGCGAATATCAATGCCGGAACCCTGTATTTCAAATCTGCTGAATATGGTTCCTCGCAAACCGTGAGCGTGTCGGTCACAGAAGGAACGTTTGCCCTGGACGGCGGAATCTCGTCGGATACGGGAGCGGATGCGACGGTAACCGTCAACGGGCAGGCAGCGGATACGGACGGACTTCGGGTGTATTTTCGGAGTGGAGACACCTCCGCCCAGTTTACGCTGAGGGAAAGTTTCGGAAATGTCGCCGGGGGAAGCACTTCATTCACCGTGAGCGGTGACGGGGCAAACTGGTCTCTGGATCCAAATCCGGCGAATGCCATTCATTTTGGATTGTCTTCTCTGGGCAGTGCCTTTCTGGGAAATGATTCGGTGGGAATGCTGAACAGTCTGAAAAGCGGGGGCGACAACGACCTATCGAGCGGAAACTATCAAACGGCGGCCAATATTGTCAGCGCCGCGACATCGCAGGTGGTGACGGACCGGGCCAGACTGGGCGCTGTTCAGACCTACACCGTGAATGCCAGTCTGAACGCGTATGCTGCGGCGAAAACCGCTATGTCTAACTCGTATTCCTCCATTATGGATCTGGATTATGCGCAGGAAATGGCCAATAACAGCCGGCTGCAGCTTTTGATGCAGATGGGAACTTCTATTCTGTCAACCATGAATCAGAATTACAGTTCGATTTTGTCGCTGTTGCAGCGATAGGGTCGATTTTCGCACACCGCCGGCGGAACGGAGGCGCCAAAGGAATTGTATCAGAGGACGCAATCCTCTGAATTTAGAATGTCGCTGGAACGGCTCATGACGCCGGAAGAGCGATTCGGTCATGTCGGGAGTGCAATTGGAACGAGCCGCATGAATCCATCTCTGGCAGACTGCCTTATGGTCGGATCTGCGGCGGCGGATGATTGAATACCAGGAGGTGCAGGATTCCCGGATCCTCCCCAGACTGTATCAATTCTGAAATCGGCAAAAGCATCTGCAGCCGCCGGGAAATCTATGTGGTAGGTGGACAATGAACCGGCCACTATTCTTGGTAGGGGCTTTCCGGAGAGGCTTTCATCCGGATGAAGTTGTTGCCGTTCGGAAGAGAAAATCCTGTATTCCAATTCGATTTTCCTGATTCGAACTCTTATGGTATTCCCTAGGTCTGATTCGGGCAATTCCTCCTTAATTCTCCGAAACAATTGGACGAAAACTACTAAGGAACATGTGATATTTTCCCAGGGTTATGAAACAGTCATTAATATAC
>CAZOTP010000147.1:0-8197 GCA_964582655.1 uncultured Pirellulales bacterium
CCCCCGGCATAAAGCCGGGGGTTAAGTTTTTATTTTATGGGGGTGAGGAAGATATCGACGCGGCGGTTTTTGGCCTTGCCTCCGGGCGATTTGTTGTCGGCGACGGGTTCGGTGGCGCCCCGGCCGATGGTGGTCATGCGTGCGGCGTCGATACCGGCATCCTGAAGGACGGCGGCGACGGCTTCGGCGCGGGCTTCGCTGAGGCCCATGTTGTCTGCGCTCTTGCCGAGAGTTTTGAGGGCGGCGATGGTGGCGCGTTTGACGACGCGGTCCGAATCGGTGTGCCCGATGAGGGTGAGCCTGCGGTCCCTGACTTCGTCGGTGGAGAGGATTTCGGCGAGTTTGCCCAGGGCGGTTTTGGCCTCGGACTTGACGACGGCAGAGCCGGAATCGAAGAGCAGGTCGGAGTTAAAGTGGAGAAGGCCCTTGTCTTTGTCCATCCGGAAGAGTCCGGGGTACTTGTCGCTGAGGTCTTCAATGGCCTTGGCGACGGCGGGGGGCCGCGCGCGGGGGGCGGGGGGGGGTGCGTTGCCCGGGGGCGGTGGCGACGGCGGGGGCGGGGGCGCCACATCGGCGGGGGCCGGCGGCTCCTCGACGATTACGGGCTGGGGTTCGCCGGCGAGTTTTTTACAGAGAGGACAGTTGGCGCAGCCCGCAGCGGCAACCCACAAGATCAAACCAGACCACATAGCCACACATTTCATATACCGTGACATCGCTATCTCCTTGCGCTGCAATTCAGGGCGGGGCAAGCCCCACCCGATCATTTGCCTGAAACGGCAACGGATGAACTCGGGGATTATTTTACCGGCGTGGGGTTTGGCATGCAATGGCAATATCCAAATGATTTTTTGTCCGCCGGAAAAGCGGGATGGGCCGCGAGCTGACCCGGCCCGGGTGCCCGGCGCGATGCGACCGGCCCGGCGGAGGCGCCGGGAATCGCCACAGGGTGAAGGCGGAGTCATTTGACCAGGTCGGCGATGGCGGAGAGGAGAATGGATTCGACGTCGGAGCGGTAGGGTCCGGGCATGTAGGGGTCGTATTTGTAGGAGTCGGCGACTTCGTAGCCGCCTTCGGAGAATGCCTGCCGGGTGGGGACGTAGCCGGTGATGCGGTTGGAGTAGCCCAGGGTGATGGCGTTCGGCTGGCGGAGGGATTCGGCGATGCGGAATCCGTATTCGGTGAAGACTTCGCTTTCGAGCGCCAGGCAGAGGAAGGGTTCGCCGCCGGGGAGTCGGAACTGGAAGGACTGGATTTGGAAGGGAAGCTCGGCGGGGATCGGCTTGCCTTTGTCGAGGAGGTCGCAGTAGGTTTGGCCCCAGAGTTTGTAGTTTTTGTTCTGAAGGGCAGCGCGGTATTCAGATTCGGGGGGAACGACGACGGGGAGGGAGAGGATTTTGGAGCGGGCATCGAGGGGGCCGGCGAGGGGGATGCCGGGTTTGGCGAGGGCGCACTCGACGGCGGCGCCGAGGTCGCGGCCAAACTGGCGGGCCTTGGCGACGGGATCCTCGCTGACGAAATCATCGGCTTTTTCGTTGACGATCTGGATGCGGACATCGGCGCAGCAGCCCTGGAGGAAGACGGCGACGGCGCCGGGATGCCGGGATTCGAGAAAGCGCCGCATGAAGCCGGGGAAGTCGGAGCCAAGCCCTTTGGGGCCGACGGTGACGGGATGGCAGGCGTATTTGACGAGGACGGCGAGGAGTTTTCCGGAGGCGGGATCTTCGGCGGCGAGGACCTGGGCGCGGTGATCGACGGGGCCGGCAAAGTTGGGCTTCATCAGCAGTTCATCGCCCACTTTGAGGCGGCGGTTGATCGCGACGGAGGCGCAGGGGTAATCGGCATAGCGAAGGCGGGCAGGCTTTAGATTCTGCATGGCATCGTCCACGACGGCGACGGCCTGATCGAGGAAATATTTGGCGTAGGCGGGGTCGAAGTATTCCGGGTCGGGGAGCATCTCGGGCGTGGTGGCGGGCGCGGAGTGGGTGTGGCTGGCGTTGACGCAGATGGATTCGGGGGGAATGCGGTGTTTTTTGGAAATCGCCTGTTTGACCTGATCGACCTGCGGGCCTTCGAGCATGCAGATATCCCAGGCGAGCCAGAGGATGGTTTTTCCGGCGGCGTCGCGGAAGAGGACGGCGTGGACGCGGAGGTCTTCATGGACTTCGATGTATCGGCGGGTGCCGCGGTGGCCGACGGGGACCTGCGGAGCGGCGGGGTTGACCAGTCGCCAGGCGACTGCGATCTGCAAGTCGGTCTGGTCGGCGGGCGCGGGAGCGGGGTGAAGGGACAGCAGGAGGAAGCAGGCGGCGATGAGAAGGAACGCGGATTTCATATTGGAACTCCTTGTTTGGGTCATCGTGAAAAATGGAGAAACGGCCGGGCGGCGCGGACGCGGACGGCAAGGGGGCGGAGGTCGTCGATATCGCGGAAGCGGGCCTGTTTACGAGCGTCGAGGATGCGGCGGACGGAGACGGGGCCGATACCGGGGACACGCAGAAGGGATTCGCGGGAAGCGGCGTTGACATCGACGGGGAAGAATTCGGGGTGGCGGGAAGCCCAGAGGGTTTTGGGGTCGGTTTCGAGGGAGAGGTTGCCGTCGGAATCGAATTCGATGTCTTCGGGGAGAAAGCCGTATTTGCGGAGGAGAAAATCGGTCTGGTAGAGGCGGTGTTCGCGGATGAAGGACTGCTGGGCGCTTTTGTCGTATTCGGGAGTCATTTCGTCGAAGAGCATGGGCTGCCGGATGGGGGCTGGGCGGGAGAAATCCTGATAGGCGGAGTAATAGACGCGTTCGAGATCGTAGCCTCGGTAGAGACGGTCGGCGGCGCGGACGATCTGGCGGTCGGATTCGCCTGCGGCGCCGACGACGAACTGGGAGGTTTGCTTGCAGCGGGGCTTGATTTGCCTGCGGAGGCGGGCGATGGTGCGCAGGGCGGCGATGATATCCTCGTGGAAGCGTTTTTTGCGGGTGAGCTTTTGGAGATGTTCGGCGGAGGGGGTTTCGAGGTTGACGGAGACGCGGGTGGCGAGCCGGATGGCTTTTTCGATGGCAGCGTCGTCGCAGCCGGGGATGATTTTGAGGTGGATAAATCCCCGGAACTGGTACAGTCTTCGGATGCGTTCGACGGTGGCGATCATGCGGTCCATGGCGGCATTGGGGGTGTCGAGGACGGCGGAGGAGAGGAAGAGTCCCGTGACGCGGTTGGCGTGGAGGAGCTGGATGAAGATTTCGGAGAGCTTTTCGGGGGAAAGTACGCATCGGGCGATATCCTGCCGACTGTTGAAGGGGCAGTAGGAGCAGTCGTTGACGCAGGCGTTGCTTTGCAAGGTTTTGAGGAGCATGACTTTGCGGCCATTAGGGAGTGCGGCGGGGTAAATCCATCGGCCTTCGGGGCTTCTGGACCGCCCAGGCTGGGAATTGAATTTGCAGGAGCAGGCGAGGGCAAAGCGGCTGGAATCGGCCAGGATGTTCAGTTTTTGTTCGGTATCCACAGAATTAATGTACCTCTGGCAAGGTCTTGATTTCAATCAAAATACAGAAAAAGATGGTCAGGAATCGCTTTGGCGAAATTGGTATTACGAATTATTACAAATTATTACCGGGTAAAGGATAATGCTTGCAATTTTCGTGGAAATCGGTTATTTTATCGATAATATGCGATTGCAATCTTTTCTGTCAACGAAAGCAGAAGTTTTTAACCGCTACCGTATGGTGAAGAGTGTATGATGTATCAAAATCAGGATCATAACCGGAAGCAGAAACGGTCGGGGAATCCGTCCGGAAAACCCGAGATAGGAATGAAGAAGGCGGTGACGCTGCAGGACATCGCGGACCGGATCGGGTGTTCGCGGAATACGGTGAGTCTTGCGCTTCGGAATTCGCCCCGGATCTCGTACCTGATGCGTCAGCGGATTCACCAGGTAAGCGAGGAGTTCGGGTATGTACCGAATTACGCCGCGCAGGCGCTGAGTTTGAGTCGCAGCGGATTTATCGGGGTGTACGCGAAATCCTTGACGGAAACGGTTCGAGCCCGCCTGGCGGATTCGATGGTATCGACGCTTCACTCGCACCAGTATAAACCGGTTCTGGGTCTGGACAGTCATTACGAGGGACCGTGGGAGCGGTCGAGCTGGATGCAGACGTTCCGTGCGCTGAAGGTGGAGGCGATCCTGGTGATCGCGCAGGAATTCGGGAAGGTGCCTCACTGGCACACGACAATCCCGACGATCTTCGTGGGCTGCCAGCCGGATCCGCTTCTGCACTGCGATTACATCGGCCTGGACCGGCGGAACGCGGCGGAGGTGGCGGTGGAGCATCTTCTGAAGCGGGGCCGGCGGAAGATTCTGGTGGCGACGGGCATGGAAACCGATTTTTATCACGGGGCGAGAGATGCGCTGAAGAAGGCGAATCTTTCGCCGAGTCCGTTTCCGATCGAGAATCTGCTGAAGGATGAAAACGATCTGGAACCGCTGCTTGCGCATCTGGCCGGGCACCGGGAAGAGGTCGATGCGGTGCTGTTTTACGATTCGCCACTGGCGGCGATTTTCATCTACCGGATTCTGCAGAAGGGATTTTCGGTGCCGGGTGATTTGGCGGTTGTGGGGTACGACATTTTTCCCGACGCCCATCTGTTGAAGGTGCCTCTGACGACGGTGGAGCAGCCGATCGAGCAGATGGTGGATCGCGCGATGCACATCATCGAGCAGCGGCTGGAGCTGGCGGAGACCGATTTGATCCAGGAAGTGCTGCCGCACAGGCTAGTGGTCCGGGAATCAACCTGAAGAAACGAACATTGATTCCCATAGGCCCGACGTTGATTATACCAATACTTCACAATTTTTTTAGCAGCAAGGAAGACGCGAATGAATCCCACGGAGACGGTTACGGCCAAGGAACGATTATCCCTTTTGGGCGGGGAGGCGGCGGTTCAAGCGGACAACCGGGATATTTTTCATTGGCCGATTATTACGAAGGAGCATGAAGAGGCGGTATTGGAGGTTCTTCGCCGGGGAGCGATGTCGAGTCTGGACGTGACGCGTCAATTCGAGGACGAATACGCCAAAGCGATCGGTCGGAAGTACGCGCTGGCGTATCACAACGGGACGGCGGCGATCCAGGGGGGTCTGTACGGTCTGGGTGTCGGGGTGGGCGACGAAGTGATTTGCCCGAGCGTGACGTTCTGGGCGTCGATCCTGCAGGCGTACAGTCTGGGGGCGACGCCGGTTTTCGCGGACATCAATCCCGATACGATGTGCCTCGATCCGAAGGACATGGAAAAGCGGATTACTCCGCGAACGAAGGCGATTGTGGCGGTTCATTACAGCGGGATGCCGGCGGAGATGGACACGATCCTGGAGATCGCCAAACGCCACGGAATCGCGGTGATGGAAGACGGCTCGCACGCGCACGGGGCGAAATACAAGGGGCGGGAAATCGGAACGATGGGCGATGCGGCGGGATTTTCGCTGATGTCGGGGAAATCGTTCCCAGCGGGCGAAGCGGGGATTCTGTTTACGGACAGTCAGCGGGTCTATGAGCGGGCGCTGCTGTTCGGGCATTATATCCGTCACGGCGACATCCAGCTTGCCGACCTGCAGCGTTACGCGGGTGTTCCCTGCGGGGGATACAAGCACCGGATTCACCAGCTCAGCTCGGCATTGGGGCGGGTGCAGTTGAAATTGTATCCCCGGCAGATGGCGGAAATCGACAAGGCGATGAATTATTTCTGCGACCTGCTGGAAGGGGTGCGGGGGATTCGGGCGATCCGGCCTGCAAAGGGGTCGGGGAGCACCAAGGGCGGGTGGTATTATCCGCTGATGAAGTTCCGTTCGGAGGAGCTGGGCGGTCTTTCGCTGAACCGGTTCGCCGAGGCAATCCGGGCGGAAGGCTCGGTGTGCAATCCGGGGTGCAACAAGCCGCTGCACACGCATCCGGTGTTCACGGAGATGGATATTTACGGGCACGGGAGACCAACCCGAATCGCGAACCTTCCGGCCGGCGCACGCATCGAAGACTATGTCCAGAAACTTCCCGTGGCGGAGCGGATTCTCCAGGAAACGTTCGAGGGGCCCTGGTTCAAGAAGTATTATCCGGAGGTGATCGAGGCCCACGCCCGTGCGTACCGGAAGGTGCTGGAGAATTACGCGGCGCTGCTGCCAGGCGACCCGAAAATCCCCGTTGCCGGGGGATGGTCGAGCTTTTTCAACAAGCAGAAGCCCGCGACGGAGCCGAAAATTTAATTTTTCTGGAATCGCGGGGGAAAATCCGGTAGAACCCCATTTAAATCCGAAGGCAGGGTTGCCCTGCATTCCGGTTTTGCGCGGCGGGTTTGCGGGTATTATATACGGAACGGTTATCGACACAATCCCGATTCAGGAGACCGGATTATGCATACACTCATCGGCGCGGCGAAGCTGGCGGGTCCCGATTATATCATTTTAGGGGGATATTTCACCCTCATGCTGGCCGTGGGAGTTTATTTTTACCGGTACATGAAGCAGATCAAGGACTACTTCACGGGCGGAAACAATATTCCGTGGTGGCTCAGCGGGGTTTCGTTTTACATGGCGAGCTTCAGCGTGTTTTTGTTCGTGAGCATGTCGGACATCGCTTACAAATACGGGATGGTTTCGATCACACTGATTTTGCTGTGCGTGTGGGGGACGCTGTTCGGGACGTTTTTCTTCGCGCGGAAGTGGCGTCGTGCGCGAATCACCAGCCCGGTGGAATACCTGGAACAGCGGTACAGCCCCTGGGTTCGTCAGTTGTTCGCGTGGGAAGGCTTGCCGGTGCGGATCATTGATGACTCGCTGAAGCTGGTGGCGCTGGGGAAATTCATTTCGGTGAGCATGGGATTCAGGCTGGAATACGCCATTCTGGGATCGAGCCTGATTACGCTATGCTACACGATGTCGGGGGGGCTGTGGGCGGTGACGGTGACGGACTTTATCCAGTTTGTGATACTGCTGACGGCAATCGCGGTGCTGGTGCCTCTGTCAATCAGCCGGGCGGGGGGATTTTCGGAGATGTTCAACGGGATGCCGGACGGATTTTTTAGTTTTACGCACGCCCCGGAATACGACACCCTGTATATTCTGGGCGGAATTATCCTGTATGTTTTGAGTTACAGCAGCGTGAACTGGGCTTTGATCCAGCGGTATTACTGCGTACCGAAGGAAAAGGATTCGATCAAGATGGGAGTTTTTGTGATGATCCTGTTCTTGGTGTGTCAGCCCCTGATCGTGCTGCCGGTAATGCTGAGCCGGAAATTCATGCCCGCCTCAGAGACGGTCTATGTTACCCTGTGCCAGAATCTTCTTCCGGCGGGGATGATGGGTTTGATTATCGCGGCGATGTTCGCGGCGACGATCTCGACGCTGAGCGGGGATTACAACGTCTGCTCCAGCGTGTTCACGACGGATGTGTATCGGCGGTACATCCGGCCCCAGGCGGCGCAGAAAGAGCTGGTTCTGGCGGGTCGCGTAACGACGGTGTGCATCGGGCTGATATCGCTGGGGGTGGCGTATTCGATGATTCATCTTACCGGGGAAGGTCTTTTCAAGAGCATGATGACACTGTTCAGCATCTTTACGCCTCCGGTGGCGGTGTCGATGATTTCAGGGCTTCTGTTCCGGAAAGCCAGCAGCAAGAGCGCCCTGTGCGGATTCGGGCTGGGCGTGGCGGTGGGGCTTACCCTTTTCATTCTTTCCCATCCCGACATCAAAGTTATGGTGTTCCCGCTGAATTTCCTCGGACAGTCGTGGCAGAAGGAGACACTGTTTTTGTTCAGCACGGCTCTGACGACCATGGCGGGCATGTTTATCGGAACGCGGATTTTCCGGCAGACCGCGGAGGAAGACAGACGGGTCGCAGAATTTTTCCGGCGGATTTCGATTCCCATCGGGCAGATGGAGGAAGACGTGGTTTTGAAGCGGGAGTCGGGGACGCGAGGCATTTCACCATTCCGCGTGGTGGGGATCTGCGTATCGCTGACGTCGCTGCTGCTGATTTCGGTGGTGCCGTGGATCGAGGCCGGCGAGGCGACGCATACGAACCTGATGGTGGCGGGCGGGCTGCTTCTGGCGGGGATCCTGATGATCTTTTTCAGCCGGAAGAGCGGCGCGAAGGAAAATCCAACGCGCTGAAGCGCATGGAGAAACAGATGACAGACCGATTCCAGGGCGCATTTTTTGC
>CAZOTP010000148.1:0-8193 GCA_964582655.1 uncultured Pirellulales bacterium
GCCTTGTCCTTGGCCGGGCAGATTTCGACGCAGTTTCCGCAGCCGGTGCAGTCCATGATGCTGATCTGAATGCGGTACTGATAGTCCTTGACCCCGGGCCCTTTTCCGTCGAGGGTTTCGAAGGAGGCCGGAGCGTTTTTCAGTTCGTCTCGGGTCGCCAGCACGGGCCGGATGACGGCGTGGGGACAGACAAACGCGCACTGATTGCACTGGATGCAGTTTTCCTTGATCCACTGCGGCGCGTGGATGGCAATGCCCCGTTTTTCATACTTTGTGGTCGCCGTGGGGAAGGTGCCGTCGGCGGCGGTACTCTTGTAAGAGCCGTCAATCTCTCCGGCGAAGGCGCTGACGGGGAGCTTGCGTCCCTGCTGGGCGAGGATGGGCCGCATGACGTCGGTGACAAATTCGGGTTCCTCGCGTGCTGCATCTTTTTCCAATTCGGCATTGGCCCAGGCGGCAGGATATTTGACTTCTTCCAGATGGTCGATGGTGGCATCGACGCCGGCCCAGTTCATTTCGACGATTTTTTCGCCTTTGCGGCCATAGGTCTTCTTGATGGCGTCTTTGAGGTAGCGGATGGCTTCCTCGACGGGAAGGACGTTGGCCAGTTTGAAGAAGGCCGTCTGCATGATCATGTTGATACGGTTGCCAAGACCGACCTTCTCGGCGATTTTGACGGCGTCGATGTTGTAGAATTTGAGTTTTTTATTCGCGATGGCGCGTTTCATGGAGCCGGGCAGTTCTTTTTCCATTTCCTGGAGGGACCAGGGGGAGTTCAGGACGAAAGTGCCTCCTTCGCGAATGCCTTCCAGCACGTCATACTGGGTGACGTAGGCGGAATTGTGGCAGGCGATGTAGTCGGCGGTGTCGATCAGGTAGGGCGACTGAATGGGCTGCTTGCCGAACCGGAGGTGCGAGACGGTGATGCCGCCGGATTTTTTGCTGTCATACGCGAAATAGCCCTGCGCGTACATGTCCGTGTTGTCGCCGATGATTTTGATGGCGTTTTTATTCGCGCCGACGGTGCCGTCGCTGCCCAGACCCCAGAATTTGCATCGGACGGTGCCTTTGGGGGTCGCGTCGATGGGATCGGTGACGGGCAGGGACGTGAAGGTCACATCATCCACGATGCCGACGGTGAAATGGTTTTTGGGTTCTTTGGCGGCGAGGTTGTCGTACACGGCTTTGACCATCGGCGGGGTGAATTCCGCGCTGGAGAGGCCGTAGCGGCCGCCGACGAGGAGCGGGGATTCATGCTGTTCCATATAGACGGTGCAGATATCCTGATAAAGCGGTTCGCCGGTGCTGCCGGGTTCCTTGGTGCGGTCGAGAACGGCAATGCGTTTGACGGATTGGGGCATGGCGGCGAGGAAATGTTTGGCGGAAAATGGCCGATACAGGCGGACTTTGATCAGACCGACTTTTTCGCCTTTGGCCATGAGGTAGTTGACGGTTTCCTCGACCACGTCGCAGCCGCTGCCCATGCAGATGATGACGCGTTCGGCGTCGGGGGCGCCGACATAATCGAACAGATTGTACTTTCGGCCGATGGCTTTGGCGACCTGGTCCATGGTGTTCTGGACGATACCGGGGACGGCGTTGTAATACCGGTTGCAGGCTTCCCGGGCCTGGAAGAAGTGGTCGGGATTCTGGGCGGTGCCGCGAAGCTGGGGATTTTCGGGATTCATCGCGCGTTTTCGGAAATCGGCGATGGCATCCCAATCGACGAGGCTCGCCATGGTTTCGTAGTCGATCATTTCGACTTTCTGCACTTCATGGCTGGTTCGGAAGCCGTCGAAGAAGCTGACGAAGGGGACTTTGGCTTTGAGGGTCGCCAGGTGGGAAACGAGAGCCAGGTCCATGACTTCCTGGACGGAGGATTCGGCCATCATGGCAAAGCCGGTTTGACGGACCGCCATCACATCGCTATGGTCGCCGAAGATGCTCAGGGCGTGGCTGGCGACGGTGCGGGCGGAGACGTGGAAGACGGTCGGTAGCAGTTCGCCCGCGATCTTGTACATGTTGGGAATCATCAGGAGCAGTCCCTGACTGGCGGTGAAGGTGGTCGTCAGCGCGCCGGCGGAAAGGGAGCCGTGGACGGCGCCGGCGGCGCCGGCTTCGGACTGCATCTCGCGAACGCGGAGGACCTGGCCGAAGATGTTTTTGCGGCCATACGCGGCCCAGTCATCGGCGACTTCGCCCATGGGGGACGAAGGGGTAATCGGATAGATCGCGGCGACATCGCTGAATGCATACGCAACATGCGAAGCGGCGGTATTCCCGTCAATGGTCTCCATAACCTTTTTTTGCGTGTTTCCCAGTTTGGCGCTTCCGCCAACATGTGCTGTGGTAGTCATGAAACTGTCTCCTGACCGTTATGTATAAATGCAAACCAAACAACAAGTTAATGGTTTCAAAATCGCGGTAACAAATAATCCCGTATCATAGCTTTTTCCCGCTTTGCATTCCAGTATTAATCCCCGGAAAAAGGAAAAACCTGATTATACTCGTTTTCGGATGGAACCGCCTGTTATTTCAGTTCCTTTTCGGCGGGATCCGGTGGATGTACCAGTTTCGTTCAAAATCCATAACTCACTTGCACGAAAGGGGATACGATGTTATTTTAAATGTTGGACAGGTTTGTGAAAGATAGGATACGGGTAAATCCTCACTAGAAGCGGCATGACACGGTCCCCTTTCCGGGGAAACCCTGCCGATTCGAACCGCACGGGGCAGCGGTTATGGAAACATCTCCGAAGAACCGGACATTGAATGAGGATTTACGGGCTTCGGCAAAGAGGATACAATAGAAAAGGATTCGCTTTGCCTTGGGCGGCAAAGCGCGACGGGAAATGAGAACCAAACTTTGAGAAGCGGGTGCTGAGATGGGCAAACGAGATTATTACGATGTACTGGGCGTGTCGCGGAGTGCGACGGAGGGGGAGATCAAAAAGGCGTACCGGCGTCTGGCGCGGAAATACCATCCCGACGTAACGGGGAATGACAAGGCGGCGGCGGAGAAATTCAAGGAGGTGCAGGAGGCCTACGACGTGCTGAACGATCCGGAAAAGCGGAAGGTCTATGACCAGTTCGGGCACGCCGGCACGGGAGGCGGAGGCGGCGCGCCCGGGGGAGGCGGAGCCTGGCGAAGTTATACCTGGAAAAGCGGGGTGCCCAACGGAGGCGGATTTGATTTTTCGGATCTTTTCGGCGGGATGGGCGGCGGGCGGCGCGGACGAGGCAGCATGGGGATAGAGGATCTGTTTGAGCAGTTCGCCCGGCGCGGTCAGGGCGGATACGGCGGCGGGGAATACGAAGAAGAGGTTCGCGGGGAGGATATTCAGCATTCGGTGCAGATCGGGTTTGAGGAGGCGGTTCGCGGAACGACGCGGGAGATCGTGACCGCAGTGCAGCAGTCGGACGGGGGGCGGCGGCAGGAGAGGCTTTCGGTGAAAATTCCGGCGGGAATCGCCGACGGCGGAAAAATTCGATTGCGCGGAAAGGGACAGCCCGGACCGGGCGGCAATTCCGGCGATCTGATTCTCACCGTGCGGGTTGCGGAGCATCCGTATTATACGCGGGAGGGGAAGGATCTGGTGCTGGAGGCCCCGCTGACGTTTGAGGAGGCGGCGGTGGGAACGAAGATCGAGGTGCCCACGCTGCAGGGGCCTACGATGGTGACGATTCCGCCGGGCAGCAGCAGCGGGCGAAAACTGAGGCTGCGGGGCAAGGGAATCGAGCATAAAGACGGGACGAAAGGGGATCTGTATCTGAAACTGAAGATCGTGCCCCCCGCGGCGCTGGACGAGGAGTCGAAAGACCTGCTGCGGAAGTTTACCGAGCGGAACCCGCAGAAGGATATTCGGAGCAAATTCAAAAGCTAGCTGGAAAGCCGGCCGCCAGGATGCTATGTCACGAAGGTTTCCCCGGGCAGATGTACTCCAAGAAACAGTGAGAATCGATTGAAACAATCAAGCATGGCGAAGAAGAAAAACAGCGGGAGTAGAGGGGGAGTGCTTCTGGCGCTGATCCTATTGCTTTTAATGGGGGTTGGACATGGAAACAAATTGGCGGCGAAGGTTGAGAGGCCATCCTCCGACTCCGTTGCGGTACAGACCCCAACGGATGGTTCGGGGGGAGAGTCGGCCGCCGGGCCGGAGGCGGAGGATTCCCAGCCGCGTCAGAAGGCGCGGAAGGTGGCGCACATGAAATTGATTCTCATGGCGCTGCTGATGTGCATCTCGACGCTGTTTCTGCTGTTTCTTCTGATCACGATGGTGCGAATCAGCCGGCTGCGGAGAAAGCAGCTCCAGATCGGCAAGAAGCAGGAGAAGACGGACGCCAGCGACCTGTGGAGCCGGTACCGGCTGAAGGATGAGGATCAAGACGTTTAGAATGCCAAACGGAGAACGAAGACCGGGGAACGCGGAACCCAGAGGGCTGTATGTGCATGTGCCGTTTTGCGAGCGGAAGTGCGCGTACTGCGGATTTTATTCGGTGGAAATCCAGGGACGGGACATTCCGCGAGTGCTGCGGGCGATGGAGCGGGAGATGGATCTCTACAGCGCGGGGATGGGGATGTTTTCGACGGCGTATGTGGGCGGAGGGAGCCCCAGCTGTCTGGGGGATGGGCTGCTGGAGAGGCGGATCGAATCGATTCTCCGGCGGATCGGAGCGGCGGAGGAATTTACCGTTGAGGTGAATCCCGGGCAGATTACCGCGGAGCGATTACGATGCCTGCGAAACCTGGGAGCGGATCGGCTTTCGATCGGGGCGCAGTCGTTTTGGCCGGAGGAGCTTGCCTTTCTGGGTCGGAGCTATAAGCCGCAAGCGCTTGCCCAGGCGGTGCGGGCGGCGCGGGAGGCGGGATTTGACAATGTGAATCTGGATTTGATCTTCGCGATTCCGGGAAGTTCATTATCTCACTGGCGGACGAATCTGGAGCGTGCGATCGAGCTGGGCGTGGAGCATGTATCGGCGTACAGCCTGACATATGAAACAGGGACACCCTTACATGCGAAACGGCAGGCGGGCCAGGTGGAAGCGGCGGAGGAGGACCTGGACCGGGCGATGTATGAAATGACGATCGATGTGCTGGAGCCGGCGGGTTTGGCGCAATACGAGATTTCCAATTTTGCCGGGCCGGGCCGGGCGTGCAAACACAATCTGCATTACTGGGCGAACCGGCCCTGGCTGGGGATCGGGCCCGCGGCGGGGAGCTGGTGGAACGGGGAGCGGTTTGCGAATGTCGCGGATGTGGATGAATACGCGGCACGGGTGGAAGCGGGACGGCGGCCCGTGGCGGAATCCGAGAAGCCGGGCGCTGAGCAGATCGCGCGGGAGACGGCGGTGCTGAATCTGCGGCGGACGGCGGGGATGGATCTGGCGGAGTTCCGCAAGCAGACGGGATTTCAGGCGGAGAGGCTGTTTGCGGACGCCGTTGCGGAGAATGCGGCAAAGGGATTGCTTGCGGTGGAAAACGGGCGAATGTTCCTGACGCGCGCAGCGCGGGGGATCGCCGATTCGGTGCTGTGCGATTTTGTGTAAACCGGCGGCGGAATCCTCAAAGCCGGTCCGGGTGTGAAGCCATTTCCCGGATTGCGTTTTTCCGGGGTCCCGGTACAATACGGCATCCGGACCATGCGCATTCGAAATGCAGGAGTTTGCTGTGGAACCACATCAGGCTGCTTCGATTTCAACCGAGGGGATCGCTCCGGCTCCCTCTTGCAAACCCGACCGGTGGGAGCCGCTGGTTTCCGCGGCGGTTGTTTTGGCGTGTCTGGTCCCGTTTCTGGGAAAGCCGTTTCATATCGACGATCCCCTGTTTGTCTGGGCGGCAAAGCAGATTCAGGACCATCCCGGCAAGGCGTATGATTTCCCGGTCAACTGGTACGGCTTCGAGATGCCGATGTGGGAGGTGACGAAAAATCCGCCCCTGGCGTGTTATTATCTCGCGGCGGCGGGAACGGTTCTGGGATTCAGCGAACCGGCGCTGCATGCGGCGTTTCTGATTCCCGCGGCGGCGGCGGGGCTGGGCAGCTATGTTCTGACGAGGCAATTCTGCTCCCGCCCCCTGCTGGCGGCCCTGGCGGGAATCCTCACGCCTGTGTTTCTGGTCTCGGCGACCACCGTCATGTGCGATGGGATGATGCTGGCGCTGTGGGTATGGTCACTCTATTTCTGGATAACCGGACTTCAATCGCGCAAGCGGTTGCGGCTGTTTCTCGCGGCGGTTCTTGTTTCCCTGTGCGCGCTGACCAAGTACTACGGCATGGCGATGATACCCCTGCTGGCGGTCTATACGATCCTTCGCACCCGCCGCATGGGAATCGATTTGCTGTTCTTGTTGATTCCCCTTCTGCTGCTGGGAGGCTATCAGGGAGCGACTCATACGCTGTATGGAAAGGGGCTGCTGGGCGACGCCGCGGCCTATGCGACAAATCGTCAGTGGACGCTGAACGCCGAACTGCTGCTGCGTCTGCTGGCCAGTCTGGCGTTTATGGGCGGATGTATCGGATGTGTTTTGTTTTTCGCGCCGCCCCGATGGCTGCTGCCGGCCGTCGCAATCATGGCGGTTGCGGTGATTCTGCTTCCGATGCATGTTTTTCCCAAAGTTACCCCCCATCTTCTCTGGAAGCCCCAACTGATCTTCATGACCGCGGGAGGATTGCTGATGCTGCTGTTTCCCATCGCGGATCTTTGGCGCAAACGGGATGCCGAATCCATCCTGCTGCTGCTGTGGGTGTACGGCACGTTTCTGTTTACAGCGATTGTCAACTGGGACGTCAACGCCCGCAGCATTCTGCCCATGACCCCGGCGGCGGGGATTCTGATCGCCCGTCGGCTGGATGCTTCCCCGAAACACGCCAATTGCGGATTCTGGCGCATCGGCTGGCCCCTGGTTCCGGCGGCCGCCCTCGCGCTGGCGGTCTGCTGGGCGGATTACACCCTCGCCCGTTCCGCCCGCGACGCGGCAAAGACGATCAGCAGAACGTACCGGAGCCAGTTCGACCGTCTGTATTTTCAGGGACACTGGGGATTTCAGTATTACCTGCAGGAGGAAGGGGCTGTGCCGCTGAACTTCGAAAAAGCGTATCGTCCGGGGGACCTGATCGTATTTCCGGACAACAACACCAACGTCATCGATTTTCCCAAGGAGCGGATCCAGACGGAGGAGAAATTGACGTTGGAACGCTGTCCGTGGCTGGTTACGGTCAACCGTTCCGCGGGCGCGGGCTTTTACTCCAGCCTCTGGGGACCCATGCCGTATGTCTTTGCGAACACTCCGCCCGAACACTACACAATCAGCCGGATTATTCCTCCTCCGCCAACGAAATAATACAAATGGGATTCCCAGGTCTATCGCATCACACGTTTTTATCGGCTCAAACCGTCTGACTCCATCGATGTTGAACAACGCGGCATTACAAACTCATGCCTTGGATGCGGGTGGAGCCGGGGAAGATGATGGTTCCGGCCAGGAGAGAACGTGTCTGGGACAGGCCCCGATGCACTGGGGGCATTTCAGGCAATCGAGATCATTGAGGGTTCGGGCGGGTTTGTGTTGGACGATTTGCAGGTTCATGGGACAGGCTTTTTCGCACGCGCGGCATTCCAAGCATCTGTCGGAATCGATCTGGAGCCGGCGTTTGAGACCCCCCAGCGAGCTTTGCATGGTCCCCATCGGGCAGAAGCTGCACCAGGCGCGGGGGTGAATCCAAAGGCCCAGCGCAACGCCGATCCCCGTGGTGATCAGGCACATGCTCCAGAACACATGCCCCCAGTGATGCCAGTCCGCGGGATTGGCCCCGATGCGAATCGTCATAAACGACATCAGGGCGACAAAGACAATCCAGCGGAACGTTCGGTTGCGGAGAAACGCGGGGATGGTTTTCCGGCGGCTCAGCGGCGAGATAATCCGGTCGAAAAAACTGCCCCGCGGACAGAGATTGCCGCAGAGATAGCGGCCCCGCGAATAGCCCAGAATCATGCCGGCGAGCATCACGATGGGAACGCTGAAGCCAAAGATCGGATATTTCCAGCCCAGCCCTAGGGTGAGGACGACCACCCACAGCAGAGACCACTGGGTGATTTTACGGCGTTTCACGGCACTCATGGCAGCGGTATTCATATGGCTAATTATATGGATAATGTCTCTCAGGAATCAAATCTCGATTGGGATTGTAGCGCAGG
>CAZOTP010000149.1:0-350 GCA_964582655.1 uncultured Pirellulales bacterium
GGAGCGGAACCATCGTTCTCGACGCTGATAAAGCCATCTTTTCGCAGAAATGCGCCGCCCATGTTATAAAGAGGGAACAGCTTCGGATCGGCATCATCTACGACATCATGAAAAACAGCAGAGCCCATGTAAAAAATGAAATACCTGTTTTCCCCCGGCAGGTCGATGAGAGTAGGATTATGGACCATGCCCGCATCCCAGGCGCCTTTCGGACCGAGCGGAAAGAATGTTTCCTGGTCAGCTACATGCTGCCAATGGTATCCATCACGGGAACAGGCGAGTTGGAGATCGATCCAGCGGCCGGGTTTTTTACCTTGATACGCATCGGTAATCCCCAGCTTGATATTGTA
>CAZOTP010000149.1:406-8184 GCA_964582655.1 uncultured Pirellulales bacterium
GTCCTGCCAGTGAAAGAGATCCCACCCGATGCGGGACCATGTAAAAGGCTTCATGATGTCTGCTTCCCCTTCTTTTCCAACAACGATAAGTTTGTCAAGTTTAGGAAAATATACTGGATTATGAATCAGCGGACGGTCAATGGCCATGACGCCCTGGATGCCGCGGATGCGGTCATAGGGATACCCTGCATAGCCGCTCATGGTCTCTGGTTTTCCCCAGTCCCAATTCAGCCCGTCCTCGGAACGGGTGAGAATCTGCTTGAAGGGACCATGATCGGCGCCGTACAAAAGTTTTGTGGTCATGCAAATAGAAGGTTCACCGGGGCGGGCAAGAGGATCGTCAAAATAAAATCCGTTGCAGCGTGACCGGATAATATTATTTTCTCTGGAACCTTCATACTCGACCAGCCCCAGCTTTGGCTGCTCCCAGTTCAATCCATCGCGGCTATAGGCGTAGCAGTTTACCGCATGACTCTCGGTACGCCCAAATCCGCGATACCAGGCGCGGAACAGATTCAACCGGCGATCATAAATCACTCCCATTGGCTGGACGATTTTTTCATCCCACTTACCCTGACTTTTCAGCAATGGATTTTTCTCGAACCGGCTGGGCTGGTGTAAAACCCGCTTGATTCCTGTATTTTTCGCGACGAGCGCATCATCCAGAAACAGCTCTTTCCGGGATTCGATGAAAATCGCCGGATCAGGCTCAAATTCGCGGGGGACCTTGGACAGGCGAAGTTCATCAATGAGTCCGTCAAAAAAGCCTTCGAACGCATCGGGGGAAAGCCCGCCGATACAGAGCGTTACCCCGTCGCTGCCGGGTTCGAAATTCCGCTGCAGGGTGGCTCTCTCCATCCAGGAGATTTCAGATGCGGCGGAACCGTTCAAAAAAATCTGGATATCGCCGCCTTTGTCCCGTTTCTGTTTTTTATCCGTGGGAGGCTTGCAGACAATGGCGATATGGGACCACTGACCGATGGGAACTCTTTGTGTGGACTTCATTTCAAAACGCGCCAGTCCGGATCCGCAGGCAAAGCAAATATATCCTTCCGCGGTCAGATCGATCTGCCAGGCCGCCCGAGACACATACGCCGCTGTATTCAGGGCGGCGACAATCGTCTGATCCTGCAGCGCCTGCGGATACACCCAGAGTTCGAGGGTATAGCCGCGATGGTTATCGATAATGACATGAGGAACCTTGATTTCGGCGAATTGAGACGGATCTTTTCGACTTTCATCCCGATGAAGAAACCACCGCTGGGGCAGGGGAACGAGCACGCATTGCCGAAGACCGGGCCGTCCCGTGAATTTCAAAGCACCGCCAAAACGCCCCGGGCGATAATCCGCGGCCATGTTCCGATAGATCGGATCGATTGCCATATTCTCCGCCAGAACAATGGATTCATCCGGTTCATCAAATCGCATCCGCAGCAGCGTATCATCATCCGGTTGCGGAGGCGATTCAAGCGATTCCTTCGCATGCAAAAAAGACCCGTGGAAGCAAAACGCTACAACAAGGAGCAGGCACATCCGATGGAACGGAGCGGCAAGTTTTGTTTTTTTCATGGAGCGGATTCCTTTATCAAATTGGAATGGTTCTCTTCCAAAGAACCGGAAGATTGAATAGTGATCGGAATGGACAGATTCATCACGATGGGATCGCGCGGCGGCGCTGGCAGGGTGATCGTGGCGTCCAGAACGAGCGGTTCGACAGCCGTAATTTCTTCCGGGATGGGTACCGAAACGTTCAGGCGGTTTTCCATGCTCTGCTTTTCTCCCGGCGGAAGGGTGACCGTAAAATCAGGCGAAGCGCACGTTACATGAGGATGGCTTCGAAAACGACCCGCAATGGTGAACGGAAGAGAGGTGTTGTTGGAAAGGGTAATCTGCAGCGTCATGGTTCGGGGATTCGCAGGGTCTTTCAACATTTCATACTGGAACAATTTGCCTCGCTTCCATTGTTTTTCAAAGGAGCGGGCCCAGTCGGTAATTTCCGCTGGTGTTACGTTTTCATCTTTGATTCCATCGAGCAACAGATTGGCGATTCGCGGTCCCTGATTTGTCAGGGTGACCCAGACGATGTGGTCGAACACGCCCAGCCGGATGCGATTTTCCCGATCCGCTGAGATTCCGCTTCCGGTAAAAGTCTGCGAGCCGCCGGTGGTGGCCAGGTAAAAATATTTTTGTCCGCCGCGGATTTCGGCCCCGTATTGGTGCCAGTGTCCCGCAAAAACCGTATAAGGCCGTCCCGCCAGCAGCGATTCGAACGGCTTCCAATTCTCCTCTGCGATTTTCCACAGCGGTTCGTGAATGAACACCAGCGTCCATCGTACCTGTGTATGGGATTCCAAAACTTTCCTGAAATAGGCAAGTTGTTCTGCATCTAATTGGCTTCTCACCGCTTTGCCGGAGCCGCCTTCACTGTTCAGGCATAAAAATAAAACATCCTTGTACACAAAATGATAATATGGTTGCCCACGGCGCTTCTGCCAGAACGCCAGCAGATGGTCTTCGCCGACGTCGTGATTTCCCAGGACGTAGAAAAACGGCATCTCCAGCCGGTTGACAATGGCATCCAGCTCCTCCCACTGCTGCGCCAGATTTTCCTCGTCGTGGGTTTCCCCCTCGATCAGATCGCCGATGCTGATGACAAATTCCGGCCGCAGCACGTTGATTTTATCCACCGCTTCTTCCAGCACTCCCGGCCGCAAGCCGCCGGCACGATCTGACGCAATCGCAAAATGGAAATCCGACGACTCCGCCTTAAAATCCAGATGCGTCCAGGGGGGAAGCGCAGTTGTCGGAGGCCCCGCAAACGAAGAAGATGATTTCTCATCCATTGATGGGGTACTCATTCGCGCATGGCAGGAGAGGCTCACCATCATTGTCAGTAAAAGAAGGATAACAATCTTGACTTGCTTCATAGCATTTTCCTAATGTATGGTAAACGAATGCTTTTTAACGTTATTGGGCATATATTTGTACAAGAGGGTAATTGCCCTACTCCACAAACTGGAACGAAAAAAGTTTGGCGTGCTTGAAGTAGAATCGGAGCTTAACCGGCCTGCCGGCTAATTGACTCACATCGGATTGCCCCTTCCAGCTAACCAGATTGACTGGTCCCGTAGTGGTGAGGGCATCGGCGTCCTCGAAGGTGTAGCCGGGGATGGGAAAGTAATCTGCTTCCAGAATCTCTACCTTGACCTCGCCTTTGCGATTCTGACCGCGGTAACCAACTTGCATGTTGACCTGCAGATTTTTACCGGAGAAGGTAAAGGCTCGGGTCACCACCTCGCTGTATTTGGCGCTGGCCCCCTCCAGAGAGATGAAGCCATCCAGCGGAATTGTTGCAAGGCCGATTGCTCCATCGGCGTTTTTCTCGCCGACTTCTTCGAGCAACTCTTCGTCCCGCCAGTTGCAGCCGCTGTAGTAAATGAAGATGTTCTGGTCATGCACGATCGGCTGCAAGGCGTATATCACCACCGAGTCGAACTGGGGGGCCGAACTCGGAAGGATAAAGGGTTGTCTGAACCGTCGATCGTAATGAATGCCGTCCCGGCTGAAAACGAACTCCGGCAGAATGCTGGTGTTGGTGGTCCGGAAAATCCATAGCATACCGATGGTGAATGATTCATAAGGCGCGGCCCAGAGGGAGTAAAACTCGGTGTCAGGAAAATCCTTGCTGTCGGGCACGATAATCGGTTCGGAAGGGGACCATGAGGTCATATCCGGGCTTTCCGCCCGGCCAATCATGCGCTTGCCCAAAGGTCCGCGCCGATGGCGGCGGACTTCCATGTGAGCCGCGTACACCTGTCGTATCGGGTCCCAGCCCATCAAGGCGGTTGGACCCCAGCGCCCCTTCCGTTGACCCCAGTCAATGACCGGATTTTTTTCGTAAGGCGTCCAATGGAAGGCATCGGGCGAATAATACAGGTTGAATTTCATACCCGGGGCGGATGTCGAAGTCGGGTCGGAGCTGTCGATGGTCTGAGCTATTGCTTTGTAACGTTTCGCCGGATCGGTTTCATGGACGTCCCGGATGATCCCGCCCTTGAATCCGGGCCAATTATCCGGAGCCAGGATATTATTCTCTTTCGATCCTTCGTATTCTGCAAAACCCAACGAGGGTTTTTCCCAGTGGTATCCATCTTTAGAGACAGCATAACAGTTATAATTATTGGATGTTTCCCATCGCTTGGTGGGATGAGGCTTGTAGTTTGCACTGCCGTACCACATCCGGAACTGCTGCTGATCCTCATCATAAAATACCGTCTGGCAATGGAGGTAGTTGCCTTCCCAGGGACGGTCGCGCTGGATCACCGGATTGTCGGGCGTCTTGATGGCCGGATTCAGCATGAAATCGGTGTCTTTCATGTTTTCAATCAGATAATCGTCCCAGAACAATTGCTTCCGGTTGCCGATGCTGATCAACTCGGCAAAAGCACCGGGGGCCATCACACAGAACCACAACAATGCGGAGATGAGAACATGTTTTCTCATGGTTCAGACTTCTTTCTTCAGACTTCTTTCTTTTGACGACGCAAGAGTAAACCATTCATTACAAGAATCAGATGCCGCTATTCCACAAACTGGAACGAAAACAGTTTGACGTTCTTGAGGTAGAATCGTAGCTTGACGGGTTTGCCGGTCAGTGCGCTCAGGTCCGATTTACCTTTCCAGGAGACGATGTTGGTCAATCCCTCCCGGGTGACGGGGTCGGCATCCTCAAAGGTGTAACCTGCTGCGCGAAAGTGGTCGGGAGTCAGAATTTCGACTCGGACTTCGCAAGGCTCAGCGCCTTCCCAGATCCGCGCCTGGGCCATGTTGATCTGCAGTCGATTGCCCGTGAAGGTAAACGGCCGGGTCACCACTTCACCATATCGGCCCAGCCCCCGCTTTTTCTGTGCCTCCAGGACCGGTTTCAAGGCCTGTCCATTCAATCCGGTACCGGGGCGGATATCCTCGCTGTCGTCAATGGATACAAAACCGTCCAGCGGGACGGTGGCCAACCCCATTGCGCCTTTCGGCCCGCCAGGAATTTTATCGATCTGCCTCATGCGGCTGTTGACCCCATGGTAATAGATGAAGATAGTATTATCGTGAATGATGGGCTGCTGAGCATAGATGGCCACGGAGTCAAACTCCGGCTCCCGGCTGTTCAGAATAAAAGGTTCGCGGTATCGCCGGTCGAATCGGATGCCGTCCCGGCTGAAGACCAACTGAGGCCAGATATGCAGTGGCGGATCGGGCCTGAAATTCCAAAGCATCCCGATGTACATCCCCTCGTAAACCGTCGCCCACATGCTGTAAAACTGCAAGTCCGGCGGGTCCAGATCATCCGGAATGATGATCGTTGCCGGTTCGGTCCAATGAATCAAATCGGGACTTTCCGCCCGGCCGATAATCCGCATATGCATGGGGCTGCGTTTGTGCTGGCTGTTTTCCATGAACATGGCATAAACCTTGCGGATGGGATCCCAGCCCAGGCTGTAGGAAGGGCCCCAGAGGTAACCCTGCCATCCTTTCGTTTTAGCCCAAGGCTCGCCCTGCGGATTCACCTTGGGTACCCCGCTTGGCCGGATGACGGGATTGCCCTCATAGGCCGTCCAGTTGAAAGCATCCGG
Organism: uncultured Pirellulales bacterium; assembly: GCA_964582655.1. Taxonomy (GTDB): domain Bacteria; phylum Planctomycetota; class Phycisphaerae; order Sedimentisphaerales; family SM23-30; genus CAZOTP01. The sequence continues at coordinate 6,034 of CAZOTP010000149.1, forward strand.
CGAATAATAGAGATTCCAGACGAGAATTCTGTCGGTTTTGTCCTGTCCGGGCACGTTGCCTTCAATGGCTGTCTGAGCCATGCCTTTGTATCGTTTGGCCGGATCTTTTTCATTCCGGTCTATGAAAATACCCCCTTTGAGACCGGGGGGGCAGTTCTCTGCCTTCAGAATATTGTTCTCGCGGGACCCCTCGAAATCCACCCAGCCCAGCGAGGGTTTCTCCCAGTGGTAGCCGTCTTTGGAGACCGCGTAACACAATCGGGATGGAGTTTCTTTGACCGCCTCGTCGCCTGCCTTGCCGGTTTCCTGCTCCACGCTGTAGGAGTTGTACCACATGCGAAACTGCCCGAGACTTTCGTCGTAAAAAACACACATATAGTGAAGGATGTTTCCCTCCCAAGGCCGATCTTGGAAAATCACCGGATTGGGGGATGCTTTCAGGGCCGGATTCAAAACCTGTTTGGCATACACCATGCTCTCGATCATATACTGATCCAGAAAAAGCTGCTTCTGGCTGCCAATCTCAATCAGCTCGGCAAACGATGCCGGTCCAATTCCACTAGTCAACAGCAACGCAAGGAGGAACAATTGTTTTTTCATGGTTCATACTCCATAGGTATTGGATGCACAGAAAAAGCATTTTGGATTTACCGGATTGCAAACGAATACAGTCTGGCGTTTTTAAGCAGGAATTTTAACCGGACGTGCTGGCCGGCGAGGGAGGAAAGATCGGGTTGATCTTTCCATCGCACGGGGAGTTTCAGGCCGTTTTCGCAAACGGATTGGCAACCAGAGGCAGAAAAACCGGGAATCGGTTTTGCTGCGGGCGGGGGCATGGTGCGGAAATCGAAATCGAGGACCTCGACTTTGATCTCGCCGCCTTCTGCATCAGCGTTGATAAAGAGGTTCTTGCCTTCGAACAGTAGCGGTCGTGTAATCACCCAGCCTTCGTTTTCACCGGCATCAAGGGAAACAAAACCGTCTTTTCGCAGTTTGGCCAGATTGATGGTCCCGATCCATTGATTTCGGTCCGCATTTTTCCCGCTGGTGGTCGTGCTTCCGTAAAAGAACCACAGTTCATCGCCGACGGGAATCGGGGGGTTGGTAAATTCCGTGTGATAGCCTTCATCATAAGAGCCAATGGGGCCATTCGGGATGAAAGATTGCCGTTCGCCGGCCCGCTGCCAGTTGCGCCCGTCGCGGCTGCTGATGAGTTGAAAATCGACATTGCCGTAGGTTTCATGATAGGCCCGAAGGGTCCCCAGCCATATACTCTCATAAGGCCAGCCAGTGTTGCCGTACAGATGAAGGTCTTCGGGATCGTCTTCATCCGGTATGAGAATAAGCCGCGGCTCTGTCCAGTGGATAAAATCATTGCTTTCGCACATCCCCCGCGTGCGGAAAAACTTCCCGTCCCGATAGGTGGCAACTTTGATATACGCCACAAAACAATTCAGCTTGCTGTCCCAACTGAGGGCATTGACGTCGCCGATTCCCGGCATGGGCCAGGACTGCGTCCATCGTTCCTCTTTCATTCCGGGATTGGGTATCCAGGAATTCATGATCGGGTTAGGATCCATCGTCCAGCGGAGGCCGTCGGGCGAGAACCAGGCGTACATTCCCTCCGGTTGATTGTTTCCGTGCCGATAGTGATACAGCACCGCCTTCCATCGCCTGGCAGGATCTTTCTCACGCTCATCACAAATCACACTGGCGGTATCGGCGATCAAATCTTCAAATACAATGTTGTTTTCTGTGGAGCCTTCGAATTCAACCTGGTTCAACACAGGCCGCTCCCAGTGCAGCAAATCCTTCGAAACGGCCAGGCATTTCCGCCACATCATCGCCGAATAGTACATACGCCACTGACCGGAAACGGGATCCTGGATAATGGTTCCGTTGCCCTGGACCTGCGGACCGTTGTTCTTTTTGAACTTGGGAGGAATCTTCTCCCATGATTTTTCCGGCTGGAGGATGGGATTGCCTTCGTACTTCACCGGCGGATGGAGCGTTCGGGTAAGTCCCTGCATGGAGTGAATGAGGTAGTCATCAACAAAAAGCTGGGCTTCCGGCCCGATTTTGCACCGCCAGTCGCCGATCAGAACCGCCGGGTGGAAACTGGAGGCGATTTTTCGCCACGAGAACGAACCG
>CAZOTP010000150.1:0-8167 GCA_964582655.1 uncultured Pirellulales bacterium
CCGCTTCCCCCGCCGGCGAATCCTCCAGCAGCGAATCCACCGTTAAACGTCCCTCGTTGTTCATGATCACCACTCCGACCCCGTAAAACTTTCCCGTCATATCCTTCTTGAAATCATCCGCATCCCCTGGCCAGATCACATACGTGTAACTATCCAGAGCGGAAAACGCCCCTTCCGCATATTCGGACATAATCACTTCTTCCGGCAGTTCCAGGGTATTTTTATTCACGCCCAGTACCTTCCGCAAAGTGGACAATAAATAATAATACCCGTAATGCGGGATGGGCATGCTGTTCAATTCAAGCAGAATTCCGTTTAATTCGCTGCGGTACTGTTCGGCCGATTCCGGCTTTTTCAGGCCCTGGAATATCTCGCTTAATTCCGGCGTTTCGGCCAACGCCAGGCAATAGGACACCGCCTTATTGCACATCTCCGTATAATTGGGAACCTCCACGTAATTCCCCTCCACCACGCTGAGCGACGTCGAAAACACATCGAAAGTGACCCCTTTTTTCCGTTCCTGCCAGCTGACCGCGTCCTGGTTCGGGTCCGGTACGTAGGTATTGACCAGAGAGGCTTTCCGAATCAGTTGCTTGGCGTGCTGATCGTATTCGGAATTCGTTTTATCCAGACCCGTCAGATAATAATACACCCGGCTGTAGGAATCCAGCCATCGACCCTCCTTTTCATATTCTCCCGCAATCTCCAGGGATCGGCTCAAAATTTCCGAACGAAGCGCAGGATCCACGGTATCGGGAAGGTTCAGGCTCTCGCAGAGACTCTCACAGAGTCCAAGCTGGCCCAGCGCCGAAAGCCATTCTGTCCAAACCTGCTCTTTCGCCTCTTTTTCAAATTTCGTTTTATCTTCGTTTTCCAGCGGGTAGGCAACGCTGGCTTGCACCACCGCCCGGCGCCAGTTGGCTTTTTCGACAGATTCCTTAAGCTTGGCGTATGTGTCCTGATAACTATCCCGATACCCTTGTTGAAGTTTTTGGTCCAAACTGCGGTATTGCGCCAACAGCGATGTTATGTCCGAAGCGGCTCCTGAATTCGAATTTTCGATTTTCTCCGGATTGTTTTCGGGACGGGTGGCTTCCTTCAGCAATTCCACTTTTCCTTCCGAAAGCAGCGTTAAAGCCTCCCGCATAGTCAGGAGATTCCCATGACTTGGACTGCCTTCTTGAGGAACCTGTCCCAATGCCGTTGCCGTTATAACAAAAAGCAATGCGTATCGAATCCAATTACGGCTATTTCGAAGAAAAATCAGTTTTGTCTTCATAAACCATCCAATTCTCGTAGGTTATAAAAATAACCGCAGACTCGCAACGGTTATTACAGAATTATAAAGTCCATGAAAATAGAAGTAAACACAATTCCGGCAATCAGTTATACCATTCCAAAGATCTAAAAATATCATAGGAAATGATCTTCATGGGCGGCCCACTCCGATTTGTTAAAATTTTATGATTACAACCATTACATTGTGATATAATTGTTAAAGAAGTCATTTATTTTTTTTGGACAAATGTATTATCGATCATATCCGACAAGTTCAATACTGATAGAAGGAGTTTTGTATGAACAGGAAACATAAGGGTTTCACTTTGATTGAGTTGCTCGTTGTAATTTCCATCATCGCTTTGCTGGTGAGTATTCTGCTTCCTGCTTTGAATGGCGCAAGAGAAACCGCCCGACGGGTGGTCTGTTCCAGCCACTTGCGAAGCGTCTATATGGGGATAGCTCTGTATGCCAACAACAACAAAAGCTTGATCCCGGGATTTACAGATTCCTTTGAATCTTCATCGTATGTTCCAACAACAGATACAATTATGGGTATGGGAGCAAATATTTGGCGAACGTATTTTCTTTATGAAGATACCTATATCGACGCAAAGGGCAAAATGAAGCCGATGAATCTGGCTCGATTGTATGAGGAAGGCGTAATCGAAACCCCGGAAGTCTTTTATTGCTCTGCCGTCAGTTATGTCAGCCAGGTCAGTAATGGATCGACTAATTATACCTATGCCACAGAGCAGTGGTCGTATGACTATTACATACAGGGTGTAGATCATTGGGGAATCATCCCTCCGGCTGAAAAATCCAGTGCGAACTCTACGGGGAGCACATACAAGATTCGATCCGCCTATAATTATTTGCGCTACTGGAAAGAGCGAATCAAACGGATTGAGAAACTGGGGGAATATCCCGTGGTAACCGATCAGCTTTATGATAAATTCGCCGGAATGCATAAGGATATGAACGGCGATCCAAAAGGCTGGAACGCGGCATGGGGAGATGGGCACGTCCGTTTTGTTAACGCTACCCCTTCCATGATGGAAGACGATCTTTGGCTGAAAGGAACATTTCAATATCGTTGGGAACTCCTGTTCCGCTGGATGGGCAAGGGGGAAATGGATCCGGAGACGAAGGAGCGGTACGCAGGCTGGTAAGCCGTTTCTCATCTCACATATTTTTCTGGTTATTCCAGGCCGTTCCAGGTACGATTCCATTCTGTCCGGAATGAACCAGAACGAAACCAGATGCTGTATTCAAAATCGCCTGCTCAAATGGTTTGAGGCAAATGCCCGTTTTATGCCTTGGCGGGAAACCCGCGATCCCTATTTGATCTGGATTTCCGAAATCATGCTTCAGCAGACCCGTGTTTCCGCGGTGATGCCCTATTATCAACGATTTACAAAACGATTCCCGGATATCCGGAGTTTGGCGGCATCGCCGCTTGATACGGTTCTGAAACACTGGGAAGGACTGGGCTATTATTCCCGCGCCAGGAACCTCCATAAAGCCGCGCGGGAGGTCTGCCAATCCTACAGCGGCCAGCTCCCAAAAACCGCCGAGCGGCTTCAATCTCTGCCAGGCATCGGACGCTATACCGCCGGCGCAATATCCAGCATCGCGTTCAACGAACCGGAGCCGGTGCTGGATGGCAACGTCATCCGGGTTCTCTGCCGTCTTTTCTGCATCCGTGAAAATCCCAATCAAACAAAGACAAAAAATCAGCTCTGGGATATTATGCAGGAGCTTCTGCCCCCCCGCCGTCCGGGAGATTTCAATCAGGCGATGATGGAGCTTGGCGCTACAGTTTGCCTGCCCAAGTCGCCTGCCTGTGAGTCCTGCCCCCTCGTTTCGCTTTGTCATGCCAGGCGGCAAAATCTCCAGAACGACTTGCCACAAAAAACGCCTTCCAAACCCCTGCCTCATTATTCCATTGCCGCCGCGGTGATCTGGAAAAACGGGAAAATCCTCATTGATCGCAGAAAACCCGACGGTTTGCTGGGTGGATTGTGGGAATTTCCGGGAGGAAAACGAAAAGGACGCGAATCCCTCCGGAACACAGCGATCCGGGAAGTCAAAGAAGAGCTGGGAATCGACATTGCTGTGATTCGCCCGCTCACCCGCGTCAATCATGCCTATTCCCATTTCCGCATCACGCTGCATGCCTTTGAATGCCGTCATATTTCAGGCCGTCCCAGACCCATTGCCTGCGACACCTGCAAATGGATTCTGCCTTGCGATATCCCTCGTTTTGCCTTCCCGAAAGCCAACCATAAGATTGTTGAAATGATTGTTTCATCAACAAAATCATAATTCCCGCTCAACCTGCACCCTGGATGGATGGTCAAGACCATAAGATAAACGGCGTTTGCATGACCATTGGAAAAATCAACGATAAGGAGAATGTATGAAAAGGAAGACAAAAAAACCGCTGACGCGCAGAACTTTTCTCCAAACCGGTTCTGCCGCTGCCGCCGCTTTTTTTATTGTACCGCGGCATGTTCTGGGAGGACCGGGCCAGATCCCTCCCAGTGAAAAAGTGAATATCGCCAGTATCGCCGCCGGCGGTGTGGCCATAAAAAATCTGCGAAATTGCCAGGCCAGCGAAATTGCCAACATTGTCGCCCTTTGCGATGTCTATGACGCTAGCGCCGCCCAGATGTATAACACGTTCCCCAACGCCAAACAGTATCGGGATTTCCGGGTCATGCTGGAAAGACAAAAGGATATTGACGCGGTCATTATTGCCACACCCGACCATACCCACGCCGTCGCCACGCTGATGGCGATGAAACTGGGCAAGCACGTCTATACCCAGAAACCCCTGACGCACGATATTTACGAGGCACGGATTCTTACGGAGGCCGCGAAACAATACAACGTGGTTACCCAGATGGGCAATCAGGGGCGATCCAGCGAAGGGACCTGTTTGATCGATGAATGGATGGCAGACGGGGCCTTGGGCGATGTTCGTGAAGTGCATTGCTGGACCGATCGTCCGGGAGCGGTCTGGGCGCAGGGAATCCCCCGCCCGCAGGGCGATTACCCCGTCCCGGAAGGTCTGGACTGGCCTCTCTGGCTCGGAACCGCCCTTCCTCGACCTTATCATCCCCAGTATGTCCCCGTCCAATGGCGAGGCTTCTGGGATTTTGGCACCGGGGCCCTGGGGGATATGGGATGCCATATCATCGATCAGCCCTTCCACGCGTTGAAGCTGGGATATCCGATTTCCGTTGAATCCTGCTATTCCATCACCGCTGAAGAGGAAAAACAGCAGGCCATCGAACAGGAAACAGCTCCCATTGCCTCGCAAATCCGGTTTGAATTCCCCGCCCGCGGTTCCATGCCCCCAGTTACTCTCTATTGGTACGATGGCGGCATGAAACCGTTTATCCCGAAGGATTTGGATGAAGGGCGCACCCTTCGGCACAGCGGCATGCTGTTTATCGGAGAAAAAGCTTCTCTTCTGGCCAACACCTACGGGAACAGCCCCCGCCTTATTCCCGAAGAAAAGATGAAAGCCTATTCGCGCCCCGCAAAAACGGTTTTCCGCGTCGAAGGCGGTCTTGACGGCCATGAAAAAAACTGGCTCAAAGCCTGTAAGGGCCTGGAAAAAACCACATCTCCCTTCGAATACGCCGGCCCTCTGACGGAGGTTGTGCTTCTGGGAAATCTCTCGCTCCGGTGCGGTGGGCAAAAACTGCTCTGGGACGGAGTCAACATGAAAGTTACGAATTGGGAAGAAGCAAATCGCTATGTCCGGCGGGACTATTCCCCCGGATGGAGTCTATAAAATCCCGCTTCAAAACCCGAACAAAGAACGAAGCAGATCGCGCAGCACGCTATTCTGAACTTTTTATCTGCCGGTTGTGCTCATCGACAAAGACGATTCTGGGCTTGTGTGCGTGTACTTCGTTTTGTTCCAGATCAGCGAATGCCATAATAATAACTTTATCATCTCGATTGACCAGGTGAGCCGCCGCCCCCATTACGAGAATGACTCCGCTGCCCCGTTTCCCTTTGACAACATACGTTTCATGACGGGAGCCATTGGTCACATCGGCAACCAGCACTTTCTCATAGGGGAAAATGCCCGCGGCATCCATGAGGTCTTCATCAATTGTGATGCTTCCCGTGTAATCCAGATTGGTTTCGGTCACGGTCGCCCGGTGGATCTTACCTTTCAGCATATGTACCCGCATCGCAGGGGCCTTCTTTCATAATTACAGTTATTCAAAGCACTTACTATATTATAGCCCTTACCAAACCGGGTATTTTAGAAAGATTTTGAGTTCGGGTCTATGAAAATATTGTCAATCAGCCGGGCCGGACCGATCCGTACCGCAATTGCCAGAAGAACCGGCTGATCTATCATAGAGATGGGTTGTAAGAAGTCTTTATCTACAATGGAGATATAATCTATCTGTGCCAGGGGCTGCATCTGGATAATCCGGCGAACTTCTTCTGTAATCGTTTGAGCGTCGGTTTGCCCCCCCCGAACAAGCTGCTCGGCATGGCGCAGGCTCTGAAACAGACAAAGGGCCTGCTTCCGCTCCTCCGGATTGAGATAGCGATTTCGGCTGCTCATCGCCAACCCATCCGGCTCACGAACAATCGGGCAGGAGCGGATTTGTACCGGAAAATCCAGATCGTCCGTCATTCGCTGAAGAATGGCTAGCTGTTGGGCATCTTTCTGGCCAAAGTAGGCGATATCCGGAGAGCAGATATGAAACAACTTGGCAACCACGGTGCAGACGCCCTGAAAATGACCCGGCCTCGAAGCGCCGCATAAATGCTCCGATATGGTTTCCACGTTAACCCAGCACAAATTTTTATCGGGATACATTTCTTGTGTTTCGGGAGCAAACACGACATCCACTCCTTCCCGCTGACACAGTTGGCAATCCTGCTCGAATGGCCGTGGATACTTTGCCAGATCTTCCGTTGGGCCAAACTGGGTGGGATTAACGAAAATACTGACTACCGCGAATCCGCATTCGCTCCGGCAGCGGCGAATCAGGGAGGCATGCCCTTCGTGCAATGCCCCCATGGTGGGTACCAGCCCGATCAAAAGGCCTTGTTTTTGGGCCTTGGAAACAGCGGTGCGAACCGCACCGAGGGTACGAATGATTTCCATGATTGCTCTATCCTTGCCGGGTTGTTAAATGCCGATGAATGGATTCGTCTGGTTTCAGAACCATGTGCTGAATGATTTTCTGCACGACGTCTTGTTGACGAACATCATATCGTGCGCAATCCACAATGATTACCGTCCCCTGTGACCAGTGGTTCACCATCTCGTCATACGCCTGCTTCAGGCGGGTAAGCCAGCCGGGGGAAATCCGCTGCTCGAACGAACGGCCGCGAGCGCGGATGCGGCTCAGGCAGTTTTCTACCGTATCCGTCATATAAATAAGCAGATCCGGCTGAATCAGTTCGGACAGCACAACGGATTCAATATCCTGATACATCCGAAACTGATCCTCATCCAGATTCATGCGGGCAAAGAGACGGTTCTTGTCAAACACATAATCGCTAATCACCGTCTGGTCCGGTGCGTACTGATCCTTCAGGAGCTGCCGGGTGCGGCTGAACAGAAAAAACAGCTCGCTGGCCAGAGCGGCTTGGTGCTCCCCCCGGAGTTGGCGGGGAAGAAACGGATTCTTGTCGTACTCTTCGCATAACAGCGTACCTCCCAGGATTTGATGAAGATTCCGGGCGAGAGTCGTTTTCCCGACGCCGATAATGCCCGATACCGCGATTCGGCGCACAACCGGCGGGTTCTGCCGCAGTTCCTCTTCCATTTGTCGAACGGTTTTCTGAAATACCGGATGAACCAGATCCGGGGCAAGCTCCAGCAGGGGTTTCAGAACAAAATGCCGATTCTGCACGCGAGGATGAGGCACAAAAAGATTCTCCTCCCGAATCACCTGGTTTTCATAAAAAAGCAGATCCAGATCGATGGTACGCGCCCCCCACCGATGGATTCGCTCTCGGCCAAGTTGCTGTTCGATCCGCATCATCTGCTCAAGCAGATGAGAAGCGGAAAGGGAACACTGAACTTTGGCGGCCGCGTTGAGGTAATGGGATTGATCAAGCGGCCCCCCCACAGACGCCGTTTCGTATAGGTCCGAAAGAACCACATGGGAAACACCGGATGCCTGCCGGAGCAAATTGGCCGCTTTGTGAATCGTTTGATTCCGATCGCCAAGGTTGCTTCCCAGGCCGATATAGGCCGTGACAAAATAATTTTGCAAAGTCGTCATAAGCCGATCAGCCGTGCAGTTCCGGTTCAATGTCCCACTCAGCCAGCGCCTGCCGGATCTGGGGAAAGGTAATCCCGCTCAAAACCACGTCTTTAGAGGGATTTTGAAGTCCGGCGGTAATTTCCAGGGCCGATTTGGGAAGGTGAAAAGTTTTGGCCAAAAACTGTACCAATTCTTTGTTGGCCTTTCCTTTTTCCGGTGCGGCAGCTATCTGGATTTTCAGCCGCCGATCGTACAGCCCCGCGATCCGGGACCGGGAACTGCCAGGCACAGCTTTGACCGGCAAGATAAATCCCCTGCTTGTTGTTCTGATTGCCAACTTCACGCTCTCTCGTAACTATCTGTTATTACATGAAGTTATGTACCTTGTCCCGCTGGGACTGCGCCGATTCCGTCCAGTCGGCCCGAATGACAATATACGTGGAATCCACCTCAAAACACAATGGAAAACATCCCTCCCTAAGATACCATAAACTTTTAATTATATTTCTTGCATTATGGATAATCTTGGAGATAATGAGAGTTTCAAGTTTGGCATCTGGAACCGTTGCGGAACGATGTGGCGCTAAAAAGTGAATAGTTGGTCGATGGGACCCGAGGATTGAAGG
>CAZOTP010000151.1:0-5682 GCA_964582655.1 uncultured Pirellulales bacterium
CCCCTTCCGCCGCATCCAGTCCCGCCGTCAGCGCGATCTGATGCCCGAAATTCCGCGACAGCGAACACACCCGCACCCGCTCGTCCCGCTCCGCGATTGCGTTGAGCTTCTCCAGCGTCCCGTCCCGGCTCCCGTCATCCACAAACACAATCTCGTACTCCAGCCCCTTCAATCCCTCCAGCGCCTTCGTCAGCTCCGCATAAAAAACCTCGATCGCCTCCGCCTCATTATAGCACGGACTGACCACCGACAGAAACTCCCGACTCTCCAATCCCGTTTCCGTTTCGCTTCGAAGTTGTTTCATTCGCTTCGTCTCCGCTCCCCGAATGGTCCCTTGCGTCCGATCACCCCGAAATCGTTTCCAGCCGCTCGCCCGCCCGCACCATTTTCCTTCGCCTTCGGTTTCGCCAATCGCTATCCTGCTTTCAAAAATTAAAATTATATTCCTACTTTTCTTTGTGAACCTTGGTGATTTAGTGTCTTGGTGGCAAAAGAGTTGGCAGCAAAATATTTTAATGAAAAAACCGATACCGGATTATCGTCCCCAGCGCCCGGATCCCGTCCCGCCAGGTAATCTTCTTCCCCTCCGCGTACGTCCGCCCGCTGTACGAAATCCCCACCTCGTAAATCCGCCACCCCGCCCGGGCCACCTTCGCCGTCATCTCCGGCTCCACCCCGAACCGGTTCGACCGGATTTCCATCCGCTCCACCACCTCTCGCCGAAACACCTTGTAGCACGTCTCCATATCCGTCAAATTCAAATTCGTGCACATGTTGCTCAGCGTCGTGATTACCTTGTTCCCCACATAATGCCAGTAAAACAGCACCCGCTTCTCCTCGCTGCCGATAAACCGCGATCCGAATACCACGTCCGCACGCCCGTCCAGAATCGGCTTCAGCAGCCGCGGATAATCCGACGGGCTGTACTCCAGGTCCGCGTCCTGGATCAGCACGATATCTCCCGTTGCCGCCTTGAACCCGTCCCGAAGCGATGCCCCCTTCCCCTGGTTCACCGTATGTGTCAGAATTTTCATCGGCACCCCCGGATTCTCCCGGCAAATCCCCTCCAGAATCGCTCCGCTGCCGTCCACGCTGGCGTCATCCACGAAAATCAGTTCCTTCTCCAGCCCGACCTCCGCCGCCAGCACCCGCTGAACGCACTGGGCCACCGTCTCCTTCTCATTATATACGGGAATTACGATCGATAATCTCTGCATGGGCGTTTCCTGTCCATAAACGTTTATGTATCGGCAATTTGTACGAGTTTTTTCCACTTTTCCCCCCTTTTCCGTTTCCCTGGCCCTGCCGGTATGTTACCATCTGCCCCCATGCTCAACGCCGTTGAACACCGCTGGCAGGGACCCGGAGGCTGCGCCCAGGTCCTGCGCATCGCACTGCCCCTTATCCTCAGCACCAGCGCACACAGCCTCCAGATGTTCATCGACCGCACATTTCTCATGTGGTACTCCCGCGACGCCATGTCCGGCGCCATGTTCGCCGGCATCGCCAGTTTCGCCATCAGTTCCCTCTTCTTCGGCATCGCCACCTACGTCAACACCTTCGTCGCCCAGTATTCCGGCGCAAAACGCTATGACCGTGTGGGGCCCGCCCTCTGGCAGGGAATCTACTTTTCAATACTGGCAGGGGCCCTCCTGATGCTCCTCGCCGCTGTCTCCCGACAACTCTTCGCCCGCATCGGCCACGACCCCGCCGTCCGCACCCATGAAACCGCCTACTTCCAGATTATGTGCCTCGGCTCCATCCCCATGCTCCTCTCCGCCACCCTCTCCTGCTTCTATACCGGACGGGGAAAAACCTGGATCGTCATGTTCATCGCCTTCATCGGAACCGCCGTCAATATCATCCTTGATTACCTTATGATTTTCGGAAAACTGGGCTTCCCCGCCTGGGGCGTCGCCGGCGCCGCATGGGCCACCGTCCTGTCCAATGTCGTCACCACCGTTATTTATATCGCCCTCTTTCTCCGCGCGAAATATCGAACGGCCTTCAATACCCTGCATGGCTATCCATTCGATGGAGCCCTCTTTGCCCGCCTCATGCGCTTCGGAGCCCCCAATGGCATCCAGTTCATGCTCGACGTCTCCGCCTTCACCTTCTTCCTCGCCGTCGTCGGCAGAATGGATCCCCTCGGACTGGCCGCCACCAGCATCGCCTTCCAGATTAACACCCTCGCCTTCATGCCCATGATTGGCATGGGAATCGCCGTCTCCACACTCGTGGGCCAGGCCCTTGGCTCCGACAATCCCGCCCTCGCCCAGCGATCTACCTGGTCCGCCTGCCTCATCTCCTTCACCTACATGTCCCTCATTGCCCTGGGATACATCCTCCTCCCCGATGTCTTCCTCTACCCCAGCGCCGTCAAAGCCGATCCCGTCGAATTCGAAGCCATTCGGCCCATCGCCGTCAAACTCCTCTACTTCGTCGCCTTCTACTCCCTCTTCGACACCGGAAACATCGTCTTCGCCGCCGCCCTCAAAGGCGCGGGCGATACCCGATTCGTCATGATTTTCTCCGTCATCCTCAGTTGGCTCCTCATGGCCCTCCCCTCCGCACTCGCCCTCAAACTCGGCTGGAGCCTCTACGTCTGCTGGCTCTTCGTCACCGCCTACGTCTGCCTCCTCGCCCTCATCTTCCTCCTCCGTTTCCTCACCGGAAAATGGAAATCCATGCGAGTCATCGAATCCGCGCCCGCCGCCATTCCCCCAACAACTCCTGAACTGCCCACCCTCGAATCCGACCTCGCCTGATCCCGCGTTCCTGTAACTCTTCCTGAAATGGGAATTGCGTCGCGCCAATCCCCGTGCGGATTCCCCCCATGCAAAAAAAAGGCCCGGATGCGTGGCTTCTGCATCCGGACCCTGTTATCAAAAAAACCGGGTATTCAGCCGGTCTTAAAAGCGGTACTGCGGAATCTTCATCAGTTCCCCGTCCTTCAGCGCCGACTGGTGCGCCACGATCCCCGAAACCGTCATGTTCAGCGACCAGGCAATATCCACCAGCGGCTTTCGATTCTCCAGAATCGACATCACAAACTCATTCATCAGGTACCCGTGCGATCCGCCGGGCCCGCCGGCGTCCACGGTCGGGGGCAGCGCCGGCTTCTTGAAGCGGGGCTGCGGCGCCGCCCACTTCATCCCCTCCAACGTGCCGTAAAAGCTGCCCCGCTCCCCGCGAATCCGGCCCATCTCCCCCGACACCCCCGGCGTATCCCAGCTCACCGCCATCCGCGACATCCCGCCCTCGCTCGTCCGGAACAGCGCGATCTCCGTCCCGAACGGATTCTTGTACACATTATTTTCGGGCTTGAGGTGTTCCACGATGCTGGGAATCCCCATGCACGAAACCTCCGTAAAGCTCCCGCCCGTCACCGCCACGTAATAGGCGTTCGAATGCGTCGGATACCACTGGGTCGGCGCCCCAATCCGCCACCCCTTATAGGAATCGATTGGCTCCGGGCAGTAGTGATAATACTCCCCCTCGCTGTAAATCAGCTTGCCGAACCCGCCCAGCCTGTAAATCTCCCGCATCTCGTAGAGATCGTCGTGAAACGCCGATGTCTCGAACATCATGTAATTCAGCTTGCTGCCCTTCACCGCCTCGTACAGACGGTCCGCATCCTCCATCGACCCGTACACCGCCGGCACCGCCGACGCAACATGCTTGCCGTGCTTCAAAACCTCGATCGCGTGCCGCGCGTGGCTGGGCGCATCCGTCGCCACGAACACCGCTTCGATCCGCTCGTCCTTCACCAGCTCCTCCAGCGACGGGTACGTCTTCTCGCACCGGCACGCCTTCGCCAGCTCCGCGCACCGGTCCGGAAGCAAATCGCTCACCGCGGCGATCTCCACGTTGGGATGGTTCTGGAACCCGAACGCCGCCCCGAACTTGCATACCCCGTATCCGACAATCCCCACCCGAACCTTCCGGTCCGTCGTCGCCTTCCACGTCTGCGAGGTGTCGGTATTGCTTTGGGTATCTTCGAATCCCTGGATCGGTTTCTCCGCCGCCGCCAGCGCATGCAGCCCCTTCATTCCCACCGCCGCCGCACCCAGACACGCTCCGCCCATGAATTTCCGCCGTGTGACGTCCATCACTGTTCTCCTGCTCATAGGGTTTCCCGCTCCAGGCGGAAAAACAGGCGTTTCTCTGCCCTAAGCGCATGGTCCTGTTCCATTATTCTAGAAAAATTCCGCCCGGTTTCAAGAAAAAAGAGGGACATCCGGAAATTCCGTCTCCCTCGCCCCGTCTCGTTATTTTGGATCCCCCGTCGTTGCGGCAAAAGGAGAACTCCTCATCGGCTGAACCGCTTCATCTGCATCATCAGCATCTTACAGATCGAAGGAATCTCTTCCTTGTGCGATTTCATAAACGCGGCATCGTCGGAAATCACGCCATCATCCGCGCTCCGAAACCGATGCTCGATATAACTGTAATTGTTCATCCCGAATTTCATCTTGAATTCCGAATCGATATAACTCATCGTGTCCCACTCGCTTACCACCGTATAGGTCCGGCACGGCTTCTCCAGCAGATTGTATCCCAGACTGTAATCCTCGCACGGATTCTGCACACCCAGCACGGGCAATAGCATCGCCGGAAGATCCAGATGGCTCGAGATCCCTTCAAACACCTCCGCTCCCCGCCCGGGCAGCTTCAAAATCAAAGGTACGCGGCTCTGCTCCTCCGTAAATTCCGAATTATGCCCCCAGTGCCCCTTCTCCATGAATTCCTCACCGTGATCCCCCGTCAGAATCACAATCGTATTCTCCAGCAGACCGTTCTCCTCCAGATAATCCAGCACGCGGGCAAACTGGGAATCCAGATGATGACAGGAATTGATGTACCGGTTCTTGATCAGGGCCGCATCCCGGGAAAGATTCATCGTCGCGTAATTCAAATCCGGCAGATACTCCCGCCGAATCACCGACTCGTCCGGAAAATAATAATTTGCGTGAGGCGATTCGAAGAACATAAACGTCATGAATGGCCTGGAATCATCCCGCCGACGCAGGAAATCCAGCAGCAGCCCCGCATTCCGCCGGTCATTCTCCCATCCGGACAGCTTCCGGTCCCGCTCGATCAGATCGCTCGACGGAATCCGCGCAAATATCGTCCGGTCGAATTCCGGATAGGTAAATTTCGCGCTGGTGAACATCTTCATCTGGTACCCCCGCTCTTGCAAGAGATCCATCAAGACCGGGCTTCGGTTCTCCGCCAGAAACGAAAACCAGTAGCTCCCGTACAGCCCGTAAAACATCGAAAAAATTCCCATCCGCGTCCCGATCCCGCTGCTGTAATGATGCGAAAAACGAATCGACTGCTCCGAAAATCTCCACGTTGCCGGCATGATCTCCGGATCCAGCATGTCCGCCCGCCACGATTCCGCCACTAGCCACACAAGGTTGTACCGCGGACTCTCCGCGCGCGTCTCCAGTGGATGCAGCGGATAATTCAATCGAATGGACTTTGCAGTCGAAGAAAGAGACGGGATCGGATTCCGCTTCGCTTCATACCCCAGCTTCCTCGCCAGACTCTTAAACGTAACCGGAAAATAATACGGAAATACCGACGCCGACGCCAGTACGGATGATCGCCCCGTCAGATTCGATACCCCGTACGCAATTGCCTGAAATCCCGCCAGAACAAAAATCAAAACCATCA
>CAZOTP010000151.1:5692-8162 GCA_964582655.1 uncultured Pirellulales bacterium
AAACGCATGGCTTTGAGGCAGAATCCCCGACTTCCTGTTTTTCCATCGCACGCAGATGATCAATACGATATTCTGAAGAACCAGAAATCCCCCGATCAGAAGACCAAATGACCGCATCGTCGAATCACTGCTCCCCAGCGATTCGATTCCTCCCTCCGTCGTCAGCAGATTCCACACGAAACCGTTAATATGATAATGATACAGATGGTAGATAAACCGGTCCGCGTACAAAAAGACCTGCAGAAATGTCCCCGCCGCAACCGCCAGAACGTATAGCCCCGCCTGAACAGCCCAATGCTCTCTCCATAACCGCCGCACGGGACCTGCCGAAACAATTCCCAAGGCGGTCCAGAAAGGAACCATCGCCGCCGCCGTGTACGCCAGACTGTAAACCAGATACACCGAAAGTGCAAACAGGGCCGTGACGGCGTCCGCCCACGGAAGGTGACGGAAATACCCGAACGTATTTCCCAGTACGATCAGATAGCTGATCCAGAAATATCGTCCCGCCCACGTCATGGATTTGCGTTTTACTTCATCTTCTCGTAGCATAGTTTCCTGTCCCATTGAGGATCGGTAAATAGTCTTACCTCACATGTCACGTTTCTCAGAGATAGATACGTCAGAAGGAGGCCTTCCCCGGGAATCCGAAGAAACCGGCGTCAGGAGAGAAGGCATCCGTAACGTTGGCTGGCAGCGAAGAATAAATTCCCGGACCGCTGGCCGCTTCTCCAGATCATGACCGAAAAAGGGAAGCTGCTCCAGCAGTTCCCGACCGGTGTGCCGGAACCGGTGTTTCAGATAAATCGCCGCCATCATATTGGTGCGTATCACTCCGGCGTTGCAGTGCAGCAAAATCGGCTGCCGCCGTGAATCCGTCGCAATCTCTAAAAACTGCTGAATCTGTTCCTCCGTCGGAGGGCGATCGGGAAACAGCGGAATGTGAATCAGAAAAATGTTGCGGCTTCGGCAATAATCGCATTCCTGGTTATACCAGTTCCCCTGGAAAAGCTCTTTCGGGGAAACAAACACAAGAATGGTTTGGATATGATATTTCCGGCAAATCCATCGCAGGGCAAAGGGAGAGAGAATCCCGCAGCGATACATCCGTCCTGGTTCAATGACCTGAAAATGGTATAACAGTTTGTGACGGATAACCTTCAGCAGGATACCGGCCGGAAGAACTCCGAAAATAAGGTACAAAAAAAAGTGCATGAATTTACGCTCCTTTTTCTTTTTTGGCAAGTCGTTGGCGGGTTTTCAGGACGATACGCTTCAGCCAGAGTTTTTTCCACGGCCGCAATCCGGGATTTTCCTGCAGATAGGCTTCAAAAAACCGCATCCGGTCGGTTCTCCCGGCCAGTCCCGCCGGAAGCATGTTCATTTGAACCAGATTTTTAAACCGGTGGGGAAGCAGAAACCACCGGTGTCGAACTGTCCGCTCGTTATCCAGAAAAATGCAGTGCTTTGCGTCTGGATCGGGCGCATCCAGCAGCATGTTTCCCAGCCGAAGGTCGCCGTGGGAGATATCTTTATGATGGAGTTGTCCGATTATATGCCCCATCCGGCGGAAAAAAATACGGCGGTCTCGCAGGCTGGGAGCCCCATGGGGCCCCTCTTGCATCCGGCGAAGATACTGGGAGACGGTCCCCTGATGGCAAACCGCCTGGGAAACGGTGAAATTATGGCTCCCCTTTCGACCTGTCAGAACGATCCGCGGCGCCGAAAATCCATGATGTTCCAGAAGCCGATGCCCCTCCAATGCACGCTCCGCGCGGCTGCCGCGAAACAGGCTCTTGAACCATTCGAACCGGCTTCGGGGAAGATACGTCTTATGAAAATAGTCCTCCCCGCCGTAGGAAAAACGAAACACCTTGGCATAGGGGGAGCTGTTGAGCGGAATAAAAATGGGCCGCTCTCGCATCCCGCGCACGCAGCAAATCGACAGAAACATCTCATCCCGATACTCCGAATGAACCGTCAGCCGGTACCCGCGAAAGCGGATTTTCGAATAGGTTGCCGTAGTTTGATGTATCAAATTGAATATCATACGCCGTCCATGTTTACAGGGTGCGAACAGGAGGGTTTCTCCAAAAGTCCGGACATGAAAAAATCTGATGTTTTCGGGGGGAGAGCCCAGGGATTGACTTTTTCCGGGAACTTCAAAATGCCGCGATGTTCCAGATTCTCGATCATGGCATGAAGGGCCAGGATGATCAGCCAGGAGATCTGCATGGCAATAATGGTATGGCTGAGATAGTGCTGACCGTTGAGCATCTGATACAATCCCATCGACCACCCCAGGGTTACCCCCGTCAGAAGCCCCAGAATTCGGTTGGTTTTATTCCGAAAAACAAAATAGAGCATCATGAGTGCGAATCCGCCGCTGGCATGACCGGCCGGCCACCCCCGGCCGGGTTTTTGGGGAGAATATCCTGCTGGATATTTCTGGAATACTTTACAGTAGGGA
>CAZOTP010000152.1:0-8064 GCA_964582655.1 uncultured Pirellulales bacterium
CCAAAATTACTTAATTTCCGTACTCCCACCACACCATACGCCGGCCCCGGAAACATTTCCAGCACCGCATCGCTCATCGCCACATCGACCAGCTTGGCGTCGCGATTTTCCCGAAGCGCGAAAATCCCCGCCCCCGCCGCAATATGAAGAATATCCGTGGAATAGACCTTTCCCTCCTCATCCTGCAGCATCTCCAGCGGGAACGCAACCTGGACCAGCCCGCATCGCTGTTCAGCATCGAAACATACGCTGTCCACAACCATCCCCGAACACCGCTCCAGCAGCGAGCCTGCTGGAGCCTTTCGCACCCCGCTGGTCATATGGTACGCGATTTCCCGGCCCACTTCGGCTGGCGTCAGGTGGTGCGACCAGACAAAATACGTTGCCACGATGTGTTTTGACAAATCCGGCAAAGTCATCCTCGATAATTCATCAAAAATAACCTTGCGAATCGTCTCTTCACGCTGCTCCAGATCGAACCGGATAACGTCAAGCACGGATTTCGAAAGAATGGGCATGATTACCTCAAAGTTTCCATTGATTGTAAGCCTGTTGAATGTCCTTTGACAAACTCGACCCGCCCGGAATATCGCAGATTTCTTCCAGTACCTTGATAACACCCTGATTTTTTAGTTTATCCTGTAAAACTCCCGCTTGCGAATCCGCCGGATTCACGCATCGCAGCACCGCCGCTATCCCCTTGACAATCCACCCCCTTGGCAGCCCGTATTGCTCCGCCAGCAGTGCCGGTGCCACCAGCCGCTCCCGACTGGAAAGTTTGCGGATCGGGTCCCGCACCACCCGAAGAATCTCATCCTTTATCTCCGGCACAGCTCCCCGTCGGCACAAATCCTGCTTGTATTCTTCAATCGATTCTCTGGAAAAACCGTGCTTTCGGCGAACCACCTCTCCCAGTTCATCCAGCGCCCCAAGAACATGCTCGGCGACAAACCCATCCGCCACCGCTTCATGAATATACCGGTGACCGCGATGGTACCCGAAATACCCGCAAACAGCATGCCCCCCGTTGTGAATAAACAGCTTGCGCTCCAGCCGGGCCGTCTGATTGTCCACCAGTTCCAGCGCCGCCAGCGATGGCGGCTTTTCTCCCTTGAATGCGTCCGCCCGCGCCGTCCACTCGTTATAATCCTCCGCCACGATCGTCAGCGGATCCGGTTCCGGCCTCGGCACCACCCGGCTGATCATACAGTCCGGAAACCCAAACGTTCGTTTAAAATAGTCCACATCGTCCGCTTTCAGGCAGGTTCGGGTGTGCCGCCCCAGAGCCGAAGAGCTGTCCATCATATTTTCACATGCGATGCAGTTCAGCGGTTCGGTCCGCCCGGCCTGGCGGCACAGCTTTACCGCCAGAGCCAGCGTTTGCGCCACATCCAAAAGATTCGGATCGAATACCGCCGTCAGAACCAGCGCCGCATCGGTGATTTCGCGGGCAATCTCCATCCGCTGCGAGGCGTCATAGATCCGAAAATTCGTAACCCGGATCGTCTGCATCTGCCTTCCATACAAATTGACCGTATATTCACCGGCGCTGCGGAGTTTCAAAACCAGTTCTGGCTGAATGTCCGCAAATACCATCTCGAATCCCGCCTGCCAGGCCAAAAGCCCTACATGCCCCCGTCCCGTCGCCCCGGCGCCAAATACCACGATTTTATTGCGAATCATATCTTCGCATTTCCTGTCTCAGCGGTTGTAATCATCTTCCACTCTCACCACATCGTCCAGCTCCGGCGTGCTCACCTCGATCAGCCGGACATCCTCCATTGGAGTCACCCGGTGCTTGCGCTTCGGTTTGTTTTCCACCACATCCCCCGGCCTCAGAATCAGTTCCTCCATCCGGCCGTCCTCATTCTCCCACTCTACCTGTAACACCCCGGAGTCCACATAAATATGCTCATGTTTCTGAATGTGATACTGAAGGCTCGACCGATGCCCCTTTTTCACCTCGATAATCTTCAGCGCATACCGGTCCGTATGCGCCACCCAGATTTCACGGCCCCACGGCTTATTAACTATTTTCATTTTTACCTCTTCTACAAAAAGAATCACAACAGGATCAATTGTCCTTGATCTCAACCTGTATCTTCATCCTTTCCCCCCGTGCAGGCCGGGACAGAATCACACAATCCCGGCTGAAACTCTCGATGGATTTCCCATTGAGTGTTACGCTCTCCACCGCGTTTCCCGTAACCGAACGGGGAAACAGAATGATTCGCTTCAGCGGCCGTTCCGCCTGGTCACCCCGCGTAGTAAGCTTCACCGAATAATCGATTCGGCTTCCCTCCCCATTCGGATGAATCTCCAGATCCAGCACGCCAAAGTAGGTCGGAAGCCCCTTGGCGGAAATCACCCGATCCCCCTGGTGCCACCGCCGAAACAGTGCCGGCGTAAGCATCAGCGTATCCTCATCCTCAAACACAAACAAGTTCCGGAACAGAATCAGCCAATACACATCCGCCCAGTTATGAGGCTGATCGCCCCACGATAGATTTGGCGAATCCGAATATCCTTCCCCCCAGCCCAGCGTACCGCCAGCCAGATCGGTATAGGCGCAGAAAAATTCCAGTGTTTTCTCCTGTTCACCATACAGCAGGGAGCTGATCGCCCGATCGACTCCGATATAAGGCCACCCCGGAGGCACCCCCCCGCCGTCCTTCTGCGCCTTGAATTCCAAATCCCGCAGTGTCCCGGTCCACATCGGATCATGCGGATCGATCGCCTTGCACGGCCACGCCAGCGCGTTATGCGCCCACTCCCCGTACATCCCCGCTCCCTCTCCCTCCGGCTCCGCCCCGAACCAGAGCGTCCCCTCATACAACCCCGTTCGCTTGAAGGTCTTCCGGAATGAACGATTCAGGCATTGCCTCAAATCCTGATATTCCGCACGAAATAATTTCGCATCGTCCTTCTGTCCCAGGATCTCCGCCGCTTCCGCCGCCCCTTTCAGCCCCAGAACCGCAAACGCATCCATATAGTACATGTGCACCCCCTTTTCAAAATCATGCACCTCCATTGCGCCCGGCTCAATCAGGCCATACCGCGGATCCTCCGGATCGCCCACCTCCTTCATCACCTTGTGCCTCGAATTCACAATCCACATCGCTCCCCGCTTCAGATACGGATACGCCTTCTTCCGGAGCCAGTCCCGGTCACCCGTCATTTTATAATGCTCGAAAATCCCCCACAGATTCTGCCCCGGCGTATCATGCTGCCCCGGTCGCGTCAGCCAGTATCCATCCTCCCGCATCCCCAGTTTCAGCGGATCTCCCTTGAACCAGATCGGACCGTTTTCCTTCATATCTTTCGCATCGAAGCAGTACAGGTTCGCCAGTTGTTCCGCTTCCTGCGTCATTCCCCCCATATTCCGCGCCAGCACGCTGTAGCAATGATCCCGGTACGAAAAATCGAAGTAGAAAAACGGGCTGCACGCGTTATAGCAGCCATGATCGCCCACCTTCACATCCAGGATCGCCCGCGTCGCCAGCCGCGACAGAAAAATATCGTTCAGCACCGGATCGGGCAGATCAAACTGCGCCGCCTTCGAAAAATACTTCGCCCAGTACTCCATCGTTTGCTTCTCCGCGGCTTTCGGATCCGCCTTTTTCAGCGCCTCCACTTTTTCCTTCCCGAATGGCGGAATCGCCTCCCCCGGCAGAATATCCCGAAACGCATGGCCGATCCATTCCATCGCCACCGGCTCCCGACGATGAATCGGCGGCACCTTCAGCCAGTATGTCCGAATCTCTCCCGGCGCAACCGTCGCCGTGTAATTCAGTTTCAGCCTGGCAATCCCGATATCGGAAGCGTCGTAATACTGGTTGTTCCAATCCACTTCCGGCGTGATCCCCACATCGATATGCCATACGCATTTCTCATTCATCTCCCCGCCATAGACCTTTTTCGCATCCTCAACGACTGTCCCTTCTTCAAATACATAAATCATCCCCAGCGCTGTATGCCGCAATCGGGATTCCGTTGCGACTTCCGAACGAACTTCAATATACCCGTCGCCGTTCTGGTCCTGCGCCCCTTCCATGCGAACATACAAAGGCCGCTCGGTATCCTTCAAAACTTCATTCTGCCGGATATGCTCGATGTAATCGATCCGCTGCGGCGCACAGCCCTCCACCTGATACTCGGAAATCTGATCGCCGATCTCCTTCGGCTCTCCCACGTAATAACCCTGAATCCGGAGAGGGGTCACCAGATAGACAAGGTATTTCGCATCCGCCTGGGCCTTGAACCGATACACCACCGGCAAGCCGTCCAACCCCAGCCGGTACGTCCGAACCGCATCTTCCAATCCCTTCTTGGCATACCGTTTGTACCGCTTCGCCCGCTTGTCGCATAGCCCCCAGTCCCGCAGCATCAGTTCCGTGCTTTCCGGCTCATCCGCAATCACAAACGCCGCGTCCCCCAGCCCGCGCACCACACCGTCCTTCAGATGCAAATCCGGCGATCCGTCCACCGTCACCGCCAGATTGCTCGCTTTCGCCTCCTTCGTCGGATTTTGAATCTCCAATTTGTACAAATCGTAATTGCCGTTCTCCGAACTGGGAACCGTCATTACCGACACTTTATATAACAATCCATCGTCCTGCCATCCGCCCCAGATCGCAGGCAATCGGCTCTCCACCAGACCCAGCCGGAAACTCTCCAACGAATCCGGCTTGATCTCCTTACCCTCCTTGTACAGCCGAAACATCAACTCGAATACCGGATACCGAACCCACATCTCACGCCCCATCGCATTGAAATCCCGGTTTCCGATCACGCCGAACGCGCCCCATTCATTCGCTGCCGCGTTCCGACCCGGCGCACACTCCTCAAAACTCGTCCGAAATGATTTTTCACGGTTTTCCTGATAATCCTTGATCTTCAAAGGCACATACGCACCCTTCCCCACCTGCGAATAAAACTCCAGTTTTTGATCCGGCTTCGACAAATCCTTCTCCCCCTGGCTCTCTACCGGAAAGATCATCATGTTTTCGCTAAAACATGGAACCGGTAATAACAGGGCGAATGCGGCCAACCAAATTCCAAAATATAGGAGAATTGACAACGCGGAGGCTCTTGAAGTTTTCATACGGGTCCTTTCCGATTTAAAAAATATCCTTACGGAACGATTCCATTAGTGTCCGATCTCAACTTGTATGTTCATCGTCTTGCCCCGCACGGGCTGGGAAAGAATGATAGCATCCCGGCTGAATGCCTCGATGGATTTGCCGTTGCAGATTACACTCTCGATGGCGTTTCCCGTTACAGAGCGGGGGAAGAGAATAATTCTCTTCAATTCTCGTTTTGCCTGATCGCCCTGCGGAGTAATCTTCACGGAATAATCGATCCGGCTCCCGTCTCCGTTCGGATGAATCTCCAGATCCAGAACGCCAAAATATGTTGGCAGCCCCTTCGCGGAAATCACTCGATTCCCCTGATGCCACCGCCGGAACAGCGCAGGCGTAAGCTGCAGCGTGTCGCCGTCTTCAAATACAAACAAATTCCGGAACAGAATCAGCCAATACACATCCGCCCAGTTATGAGGCTGATCGCCCATGGCAAACACTCCGTCGTAGCCCTCACCCCAGCTCAACGTTCCGCCGGCACAGTCCGTATAAGCGCAGAAGTAATCCAGTGTTTTTTCCCCCTCCCCGTAGAGAAGGGAACTCATCGCCCGGTCCACGCCAATATAGGGCCATCCCGCATGCATTCCTCCCCCTTCTGCCATAGATTTATACTCCAGGTCCCGCAGCGTTGCCGTCCACATCGGATCATGAGGATCAATGGCACCGCAGGGCCAAACCAAAGCGTTGTGTGACCAGTCCCCGTACATTCCTGCCCCTTCCGCTTCCGGCTCCACGCCATACCATAAGGAACCTTCATATAATCCGTTTCGCTTGAACGTTTTCTGGAAAGAACGATGCAAACACGATTTTAAATCCACATATTCCTCATGAAACAACCGGGCATCCTCTTTTTTATCCAAGGCTCTGGCCGCTTCCGATGCCTGTCGCAATCCCAAAACCGCAAACGCATCCATATAATACATGTACACGCCCCTCTCAAAATTCTGGACTTCCATCGCACCCGGCTCGATCAGACCATACCGCGGATCCTCCGGATTTCCAACCTCTTTCATGACCTTGTGCCGCGAATTCACGATCCACATTGCCCCGCGTTGCAGGAACGGATATGCTTTTTCCATCCAACCCCGATCCCCGGTCAGTTTATAGTGCTCCACCAGACCCCAGAGGTTTTGCCCCGGCGTGTCATACTGCCCCGGCCGCGTCAGCCAGAAACCATCCTCCCGCATCCCCAGCTCCAGCCGCTCCCCCGTAAACCAGATCGGCCCTTTGACTTTCACATCTGCTGCCTCAACGCAGTACAAATCAGCCAGTTTCTCCCCCTCCGCCGCCATTCCCGCCATGTCGCGGGCGAGAATGCTGTAACAATGATCGCGGTAGGAAAAATCGAAGTAATTAAACGGACTGCACGCATTGTACCAGACGCCATCCTGTATCTTGACATCCAGAATCGCCCGCGTCGCAAGACGGGATAAAAATATATCGTTCAGAACCGGGTCCGGTAGTTCAAATCGAGCTGCTTTTGCGAAAAAATCATCCCAGTATTGCAGGATTCGCTGTTCCTCCGCCTTCGGATCCGCCTTCTTCAGCGCCTCTACCTTGTCCTTTCCAAAAGGCGGAATTGCCTCGCCGGGGAGTATCTCCCGAAACGCATGGCCGATATATCCCATGCTCACGGGTTCCCGACGATGAATGGAGGGAACCTTCAGCCAGTACGTCCGGATTTCTCCCGGCGATACACTCGTTGTATAATTCAGCTTTAACCTCGCAATTCCCACATCGCTGGCGTCGTAATACTGGTTCTTCCAATCCGTCTCCGGAGTTACGCCGACATCAATGTGCCAGATGCACTGGTCGTTTACCTTGCCGCTGTAAACGGCGGCGTCATCCTCCACCTTCGTTCCTTCCGGAAAAACATAGATCGCCCCGAGAATGCTGTAGCAGCACCGAGACTCCGGGGCAACACCGGATTGGACCTCAATGTACCCGTCGCCGTTGATATCCTCCGCGGAATTAAAGCTAACACTGATGGCCCGCCCCCACTGTTTCAACGCTTTGCTTTCGTTTTGGTGCTCGATATAGTCTAACCTCTGCGTCGGGCATCCCTCTACTTGGTATTCAAAAATATGGTCTCCGATTTCCTCCGCCTTTTGCAGATAATACCCCTTGAGATTGAACGGACTGACCAGATAAACGAGATACTTCTTTCCGGACTGAGCCTTAAATCGATATACAACGGGAAGCCCGTCCAATCCAAGCCGATAGGTGGCAACGGCTTTCTCCCATTCTTTTTTATCGCCTCGTCGATAGGCTTTGGCCCGTTTATCGCATAGTCCGTAATCGCGAAGAATTAATTCTTTGCTTGCCGGCTCATCCGCAACCAAAAACGCCGCATCTCCCAATCCGCGCACCACCCCGTCCTCCAGATGCAAATCCGGCGAACCGTCCAACGCAACCACCAGACTGCTTGCTTTCGCCTCCTTCGTAGGATTTTGAATCTCCAGCTTGTACAAATCATAATTGCCGTTCTCTTGGCTTGGCACCGTCATCACCGACACCTTATACAGCATCCCCTCGTACTGCCATCCACCCCAGATTGCAGGCAGCCGGTTATTCACCAGCCCCAGCCGAAAACTGTCCAGTGAATCTGGCTTGATTTCCTGACCATCCTTATATAGCCGGAATACCAGCTCGAACGCCGGGTACCGCACCCACATCTCCCTCCCCATCGCGTTAAAATCCTGAGAGCCGCCCATGACCCCGAACGCACTCCATTCATTCGCCCCGCTGTTTCGCGTGGGAGCACACTCTTCAAAGCTCGTACGGAATTTCATCTCCCGCTGATCCGTATAGTTTTTCAATTTCAGCGGTTCATAATGCCCCCGCCCCACCTGCGAATAATACTCCAGCATCTGATCCGGCTTCGATAAATCCCTTCCACCCTGGCTCGGCACCGGAAATATCA
>CAZOTP010000153.1:0-8049 GCA_964582655.1 uncultured Pirellulales bacterium
CCGATAATCGTGTTTCCATCCGTGGAAATATCCAGCGCCTTATACAGCTCCCAGCCGGTCAGATCCATGCCATATTCGGTTTCCAGCACCGTTTTCAGGCTTCGCATTCCGTGGGTGACGTCCCAGAGAAACGCTTGTGGTTTCACCGCCTCTCCCGTTCCATAATACAAACCCGACCACCCCACGATCACAGAACCATCCCCCGAGACCGCCAACGCCTCACTCCATTTTCTATCGGCACCCGGCAAAACGCCAAGCCCCACGATCTGGTTATTTTCCCAGCGAAAGGCTTCGTGTTCGTCTTTGCCTTCCTGGCCATCGGAACAGCCCCCCACGATCACCGAACCATTTGCGGATGCATCCGATGCCCAACCGCCCCTATTCTCTAGCAAACTTCCCAGCAAATAAATCTGACCATTCACCCACCGGCAAGGCTGATCGACTATCACCAATTCCAATTGCCCATCTACCTCGCATTCCACTTCCCCTTCAAAACGACCGACAGCCGTTGAACCGTCCGAGGAAATGGCAAACGCTTCGCTCTGCCCGCTATATTCCATATAACCGGGTAAGTTGCTCCCCAAAAGAGTGATTTGTCCGTTGAACCACTGGCACGCTGCATTACTAGGATATCCCTCCGCACCGGAACAGCCGATCGCAACAGTACCATCACCGCTAACTCCATTTACATAGTGTTCATCCGCATTCTCTAAAAAGGGAGGTAGAATGGTGCGTACGCCATTGTCCAAGCGATAAGCATAACATGAATCCTGGGATTCAAAACCTACGCCTACAATAACAGAACCATCGCTGGAAATGGCCATATGTTCCTGATTATTCTCGACATACTCAAATAGTATCTCATCCTCCCAATAATTCCATCCCAGTTCCGTCTTTACACCATTCTCCCACCGAACCGCTTTTAACCAATCATACGTCGCGTTATTCCAGTTCCCCCCCACC
This sequence comes from uncultured Pirellulales bacterium, assembly GCA_964582655.1. Taxonomy (GTDB): domain Bacteria; phylum Planctomycetota; class Phycisphaerae; order Sedimentisphaerales; family SM23-30; genus CAZOTP01. The sequence continues at coordinate 964 of CAZOTP010000153.1, forward strand.
ACAACCTGGCCATTGCCGGAAATCGCTTTGGGCTTAAATGCCCACGTTTGGGGATCGGAGGAATATCCAAATCCCTGAAATGCCGCCGCCTCTGCAAACGCTGTCCAGATATGCACAACAGCCAACAATATCCCGCACGCCAGCCTCATTTCGCTCACTCGTACCATCTCTAATCTCCAATAATACTCACTCGTTCTTGCTACAAAAATATGGGATACCCATCTGAATTTTTATTATAACCGAAATCCTCCCCGCATGACAAGACTTTTCCGTATCCTTAAAACTTCCATAATTCCTTGATACCCAGAATGTTAGTGATCCGCCGACCAAACGTTTACCGTGTAAGCCAGCTGGCCATTTCGGAAAGGGAATCGAAAAGAGGAACACCGCAACGCGATAATCTCCCGCGGGATTGATGCCCGTACGTCAGCAGAACGCAATCCACGCCCATCGCCTGCGATACCTCGAAATCATGCAGCATGTCGCCTACGAAAAGAACCTCCCGGGGATCCATGTGCTGTTTCGCCAGCCACCGCTTACCGTTATCCTTCTTGCTGTGGGCGTAATAGTCATCCAGCCCCACCAGACCCGTGAACCATTGCCGAAGCCCAAAATAATCCACCGCTTCTTCCAGCCGCTTCTGATGATACGCCGACAGCACCGAATGCGTAAATCCCGCCTTCGTGAATTGCTCCAGAACCTCGATCGCCCCCGCCTGCAGAGAACACCTCGGAACATGCCGGATATACCCGGCCATGTACACCTTCGCCACCTCCTCATAGGTCTCCGTCTCAAACGTAAATCCCAGCCGCTTATAAAAATCCACAATGGGAAAATCCACCTCGTCCCGATACCGCTCCACGGTCAAATGCGGCAGCCCCCGCTCGCGCAGCAACTCGTTCACCACTGATACGCATTCCGCTACATCATTCAGCAGCGTTCCATTCCAGTCCCAGATGATATGCTTGTATCCCACGTTGTGTATTACTTGATAACCACCGTTCCATTGCCTCGGCGGATTTTGCCCAGAAAATAGGGAGTCTCGCCCAGCTTTTTCAGATGCTGCATGATGGAGCGGGTAAAATCGGGCGAAACCACCAGAACATACCCGATGCCCATGTTGAACACGCGGAACATTTCCTCTTCCTCCACCGGCCCGGATTGCTGCAGAAAGGAAAAAATCGGCGGAAGGGGCCATTTCTTCTCGATCACCACATCCATATCTTCGGGGATGACGCGGGGTATATTCCCCACCAGTCCGCCTCCGGTGATATGGGCCATCGCCTTGATGACCTTCTTCACCTTGTACTTTTTCAGCAGCGCAAGAATCGATTTGACATAAATCCGCGTCGGCGTCAGCAGCACATGGCCGACGGTGTCGCCCAGTTCCTCCACATACCGGTCCACCGGAAGCTTGAGCTTGTCAAAACAGATGGTTCTCGCCAGGGCGTACCCGTTGGAATGCAGGCCGCTGCTGGCCAGTCCAATCACCGAATCCCCCGCTTCCACATGACTGCCGGTCACAATCTTATCCTTTTCCACCACCCCAACGGCAAATCCCGCCAGGTCGAAATCGCCCTTGCGATACACCGAAGGCATCTCCGCCGTTTCGCCCCCGATCAGGGCGCAGTCCGCCTGCAGGCATCCCTCGCTGATCCCGCGGACAAATTCGTTGATCCGCTCCGGCTCGAGTTTGTGAATCGCGATATAATCCAGAAAAAACAAGGGCTCCGCCCCCTGCACCAGCATGTCGTTCACATTCATCGCCACCAGATCGATCCCCACGGTATCGAATTTCTTCATCATCGCGGCAACCTTCACCTTGGTCCCCACCCCGTCCGTGCAGGCCACCAGCACCGGATTGCGGTAATTGCGCTTGAACAGTTTTTCATCGTAATCCAGGCGAAACAGCCCCGCGAACGAATTGTGCAGGTGCATCACGCGGGGGCTGTGCGTCCGCTTGACCGTCTCGCTGATCAAATCCACCATGCGATCGTTGGCGTCGATGTGCACGCCCGACTGGCTGTAGGTAAGTGTTTCGGATGGTTTCATAATAACGCCGGGTTCCTTGGATGATGGGGTAAGGGCCATTCCGCCCGCTCCGGAGGCTATTCAAATAACCGCTTCTGAAAACGGTCATGCGTAAATCGGCTGACCGAATAATCCACCGGAATAGGATAGTTTCCGCTCCAGCAGGCGGTGCAGTAATGCGTCGGAGGATGCTTCACGCAGCTCAGCATCCCCTCCAGCGAAAGATAATGCAGGCTATCGACTCCCAGGTAATCCCGAATCTGCTCCACCGTTTTTTCGTTGGCGATCAGTTCCTCATGGCTGGGAAAATCGATCCCGTAAAAACACGGATGGCGAATCGGAGGAGACGCCACGCGAAGATGAATCTCCTTCGCCCCCGCGCGCCGAAGCGCCCCCATTTTCCCCCGCGTTGTGGTCCCGCGAACCACGGAATCCTCGATCACCACCAGACGCTTGTCGCGAACAACTTCGCGGATCACGTTGAGCTTCATCCGAACCGCAAGGTCCCGCATCGGCTGCTCCGGTTCGATAAAACTTCGCCCGGCATAATGGCTCACCGTAAATCCCCGCTCATACAGAATCCCGCTTTCCTCGGCATATCCTCCCGCCGCGCAGCGGGCGCAGTTCGGCACGGGAATCACGATATCCGCCGCCACGGGCGCTTCCCGCGCCAGCTGCTTGCCCATCCGGTGACGGACCACATGGACATTCTCCCCGAATATCTCGCTGGACGGATCCGAAAAATAAACCTGCTCGAAAATACAGTGGGCCGGCGTCACAGTTCCAGGCCCGTCAAAAAAACGGCTCCGGATGCCCCGCTTATCAATCGTTACAATCTCTCCCGGCTCCACCTCTCGCACAAACCGGGCGTCGATAATATCCAGCGCGCAGGTCTCCGAAGCCACCACATACGCCCCGCTGTCCAATTGACCGATGCACAAAGGCCGGATCCCGTATGGATCCCGCGCCGCTTCAATTCGGTCCGGAAACAGAAACAGCAGGCAATACGCGCCCTGCAAATGATTCAGCACATGCGCCAGCGTGTCGGGTTTGCTGATATGGGTCGGCTTTGCCAGCAGATGAACGATGATTTCCGTATCGCTGGTTCCCTGAAAAATATGACCGTACGCCTCATACTCATCCCGAAGCAGCGATGCGTTGACCAGATTCCCGTTGTGCGCCACGGCGACCTGCCCGCACGAATAATCCACCACCATCGGCTGCGCGTTGGCAACACAGGAAGATCCCGCCGTCGAATACCGCACATGACCGATGGCGATAGTCCCTTTTTCGGACAACTGCCTCAACTGCGCCTGGGAGAATACCTCGCTGACCAGCCCCATCCCCGTATGCTTATAGATGGTTTCCCCATCGCTGATGGCCATTCCCGCCGATTCCTGGCCCCGATGCTGCAGGGAATGAAGACCAAAATAACACTTTTCCACAGCGCCGGGATCGCCAAAAATCCCGAAGACGCCGCACTTTTCCTTCAACGCGTATTCACTTTTTCGCATCGTTCTCGTCACAAGCCTCTCCTGAAAGCAGCAGTCTAACCGTTTCCTCGCGTTAAGTCAATACATTGACACCCTGGATAGACCATCTTTATTTCATCCTATGGATTTACGATAATATCATAATCATCTGATATAAATATAGTTACATACGCCATCCGGTCCCGCACATCGCGTGTTGTTCCCCCGTTGCGTATTTTACTGGAATCTCGGTTGGATTGTGAGATACAATACCCCGCACGGCGTACACCTTTCCATAAATTCAGGCTTCCGTAAGGGCACGCATGAGCGATGGCGATGGATCATTTTGAAAAACCGTTTGAATCCGAGTTGCCAAAAACCGACTCCGCCCCCGAAAAACCGCGGATTGTCGTAATCGGAAGCATCAATATGGATCTGGTGGTCCGAACCCGTGCCATGCCCCTGCCTGGGCAGACCGTCTCCGGCTACAATTTTGCCACATTTCCCGGAGGAAAAGGCGCCAATCAGGCTGTCGCCGCGCTCCGTTCCGGCGCCGAAGTCGGCATGATCGCCAGAACCGGAAACGATGATTTCGGACAACGGCTCGTACTGGGGCTGAAAACCTATGGCGTCAACACCACGCCCATCATGATTACCGAAGCCGTACCTACCGGAATTGCCATGATTCTCGTGGATGAGAATGGCGAAAATTCCATCTGCGTCGCCGGAGGAGCCAATCTTCACGTCCTACCCGAAGATATCGACGAAAACATGCCCTGGATTCGGCAGGCCAGCGCCGTCGTCATGCAGATGGAAATTCCTCCCGAAACCGTCGTATATGCCCTTCAGGCCGCCAAACGTCACGGCGTACCGGTCATCCTCAATCCCGCCCCCATCCCCGAAAATATCAATCCTTCCATCTACGAAGCCGATATCCTCATCTGCAACCAGATCGAACTGGCGGCCCTCACGCAGGAACCGGTCACGGATATCCACTCGGCCAAACTGGCTGCCTCCGCCCTGGTCGCCAGGGGCACGTCCATCGTCGTTGTCACCATGGGCCGAAGGGGCGCCATCGCGCTGCACAAAGAGGAATTTCTCCATATCCCCGCCTTCAACACCAGCGTCATCGACACCACCGGAGCCGGAGACGCGTTTTGCGGCGCCTTTGCGACCGCGTGGTCCCAAACCGCCGACCTCCGAAACGCCCTGCGGTTCGCCACCGCCGCCGGCTCTCTGGCCTGCTCCCGTTTCGGCGCCCAGCCTTCCATGCCCCATCGGGATGCCATCGAAACCCTTCTCAAACGTTCCTGTTGAGTTTTTTCTGGTTTTCCCTATAATGCCTTCCATACTGGCTTTGCGCCTCGGAATACGACAACGAATGCATGGAGTGATGGCACGTGACGGAAAACAGGCAAAATAATCATACCCTCCCTTACATGACCGCCGATACCCCTGGGATTGGCGGCTGCATCAAGGCTCGGCCCGAAGATTTCATCGTTGAGGAAATCCCCCTCTACCCCTTCTCCGGCGATGGCGAACACACCCTCTTTCAAATCGAGAAAAAAAGCTTTGCCGCCATGGATGCCTTCGCCGAAATCGCCAAAACCCTCGGCGTTCCCCGAAACCGTATCGGATATGCCGGCCTCAAGGATGCCCGGGCGGTCACCACCCAATGGCTTTCCGTGGATAATATCTCCCCGGAAAAGGTGGAACTGGTCAATAAAATCAAGGGCATTCGGATTCTTCAGTTCGCAAGACATAAAAACAAAATCCGCGTCGGCCATCTGGCCGGCAATCGATTCACCATCCGCGTAAGGCGATTCCAGATCCCCCGCCAAGAAGCCCTGGACCGTGCCAAACACATCATGGAAAAACTCGCCCTCCGGGGGGTCCCGAATTACTACGGTCCCCAGCGATTCGGAAGCCGAAAGGACTCCCATATCCTCGGCTCCCTCGTGCTGATGACCAAACAGGAAGAATTCATCGATCTCTATCTGGGATTGCCCAATCATCTCGACGGCTCGGTCTCCTTTGCCGCCCGCACCCACTACCAGAACGGGGATTTCCAGAAAGCCCACGACACCTGGCCGCGATACTGCCACGACCAGCGAAAAGTCCTCCACAGCCTGATTCGCACCGGAGGAAACAAGAAAAAAGCCTTTAACGCCCTCGAAAAAAGCATCAAAAAATTCTATATCTCCGCCTACCAGTCCGACCTGTTCAATCAGGTTCTCGCCGCCCGCATGCCCGATATCGACCGGCTTCTGCGGGGAGACATGGCCTACAAACACGAAAACGGAGCGTGTTTCCGCGTCGAAGAGCCACACGTCGAGCAGCCCCGCTGTGACCGCTTCGAAATCAGCCCCACCGGCCCCCTGATCGGCTCCCGCATGGAAACCGCCACGGGACCGGCCGGCGAAATTGAAAACCCGCTCATTCAGGAAGCCCAGCTCGCCAAGGAAGAACTGGACAAAATGCGATATTATCGAAGCCGGGGCGGACGAAGGCCCCTCCGCTTTCAGCCCCGCAATATCGACGTCGCCGACGGAGAAGATTCCCATGGCGAATACATCCAGGTCAAATTCGAATTCGATTCCGGCTGCTACGCCACCTCGATTCTGCGCGAAATCATCAAAACCGCCGACAACTCCCTGGAATAATCCCGCATGATACGGACTGTGAAAACCCGGCTTTCTCCTGTGGAACGGCTCGTGTTGTCCCTGGCGCTGCTGCTGGGAATCGTGGTGCTCGGAACTCTCGGATTTGTGGCCATTGAAGGCTGGGGATTTTACGATTCCCTCTATATGACTCTGATCACCATCAGCACGCTGGGCATGAAAGGGAGCCTTCAGCCCGACCTCAGCAGGGGAGGGACCGCCTGGATCATGTTTCTTGTTGTCACTGGCATCATCTCCTCCATGATTGCCCTGACCACCATCGTGGGTATGGTCGTCGAAGGGCACATGCGAAGCATTTTAGGGAGAAAAACGTTGAACCGGAAAATCTCGTCTCTCCAGCAGCATGTCATCGTCTGCGGCTACGGCCGCATGGGACGCATCGTCGCCGAAAATCTTCTCAGGCGACAGACGAACCTGGTGGTGATTGACCACAGTCCCGAAGTCACCGCCCAGGCCGAACAGGACGGACTGCTCTATCTGCTCGGCGATGCCAGCGAGGAGGCCGCCCTGCAAAACGCCGGGATCGAACGGGCCAAAGGGCTTATTACCGTCCTTCCCACTGACGCCGACAATGTCTTTGTCACTCTCGTGGCCAGAAGCCTGAATCCCAAACTGTTCATCGCCGCGCGCACCGAACGCCGCGAAAGCGAATCCCGACTGATTCGCGCCGGCGCCAATTCCGCCATCTGTCCCATTCTCATCGGCGCCGAAAGACTCGCGAATATCCTGACTCGACCCGGCGTGGTCGATTTTCTCGACTTCGCCGCCGATGGCCTGGACCTCGAAGCCGAACAGTTTCATATCCGTCCCGAAAGCAAACTCGTCGGAAAAACCATTAAGGACGCCAATCTCCCCCGCGAAATCGGCATCCTCATCATTGCCGTCAAACGGAAGAACGGAAC
>CAZOTP010000154.1:0-8027 GCA_964582655.1 uncultured Pirellulales bacterium
TAGAAGTTCAGGATAAGCGATGAAGTCCCTGTTGGGGACGGACTTTGGCTCAGGAAAGGAAACGATTATGAGTTCTTCGATGTTTACGGATCCTCGCAAGGTCGCTTCGGGCAGAGATCCCTATGAATTACTGCGGATATTTGAGCGGGCGGAAGACCTCCCCACCCTGCCGGAAATCGCGGTCAAGCTCCAGCAGGTCGTGGATGATCCCTACAGCAGCGCGAAGGACGTGGCTCATATCATCGAAGAAGACCCCGCCATTGCCACCAAGGTGCTGAAAATGGTGAACTCCGTTTTCTACGCCCCCCTGCACGGGGAGGAAATCACGCAGCTTCCCCCGGCCATCGCACGGCTGGGTTTCATCACCGTCGTGAATATCGCCCTGAGCACCAGCGTCTTTCAGGCGTTTTCGCGGGTGCAGATGCCCGTCTTCGACCGGCGGGAATTCTGGAAGCATTCGGTGTGCGTCGGAATCATCACCTCGGTGCTTCATGATTTTTGCGCCAACGAGATTCAACAGCCCATCACGCGCGACATGGCCCACCTGGCGGGCATCGTCCACGATATGGGCAAAATTCTGTTTGAACGTTACGCCAACAAGGAATTTCATCAGGCCATCAAAAGCGCCGAAGTCTCGGATCTTCCGGTCCTCAAGGAAGAATGCCGGCTGCTGGGGATGGGACACGATGAAGCGGGAGCGTGGCTGGGCGAAAAATGGAAGCTGGGCGACGGCATCCAGATGGTCCTGCGGTGGCACCACAATCCGTACGAATGCCCGCGGGCCGATCTCCAGCCCCTAGTGAAACTGGTGCACATGGCCGACTACATCTGCCACAACCAGAGCCTGGGAACCAGCGGAAATCCCAGCCCCAATTACGACCACTGCATCCGGGAAGAACTGCATCTGACCCCGGAGCGGATCGGCGAACTGATGGACATCGTCAACGTCGAGGCGGCGCATTCGGATGTGCTGCTGTCTCTAACCGAATCGTGAGGAAGAGCCGGAGTTCCACAAACTCCGGTTGGTTTGGAGCGCTTCGCCGACTGGGCGGAGAGAGAGAGAGTTTTTCCAAAATATTAGAGGGGAGAAAACCGGCAGGGTCGTTCATCGCGAACCCTGCTTTTTTTCTATCGATCCGTTTCGAATCATCGGCAGAAAACAAGGTCCGCCCGGATCGGGGCTGTTTCATTCCGGAAAAATTTTCTTGACGAAAGCCCTCTACCACAAGTAAAGGGATTTTGTGTCCAGTCTAAATCGGCTGTCTGGCGATGGAGACTTCGCAGTGATGATACAAAGCCGTTGCATGCGGATTCTGGTTCTGATTTTCACTCTTGGGGGTTCGACAACCCTGAGCGGGCAGAATCGCATGGGTTCTTTTCTGAATTCGGAATCCGTAGGAAAAATCTCGCCCGAGGTCGGATTTTCCCATCATGGATATTTTCAAGCAAATGTCTCCGATTCTCCCGAAAAACTCCGGATGCAGCAGTATGCGCTGGATGCTTCTCTGCCGGTCAGACAGCGGCAGGGAGAGGAGGATTTTTCCGTACTGGGACATTTTCGTCTGCTGGATCTCCAGACCGCCGCCGTCCTGCCGGATACAGGGGAATCTTTGCCCACCGCGTTTTATGATCCGGGCGTGGGAATGCAGTACCGAAAACGGCTCAAAGAGCGGTCTGTCGCGGGGGGCCGCATGATGGTAAACTCGCCCGCCGATCATCCGTTTGAGGAATTCCGCGATGTCGATTTTACCGCCATGGCATTCTTGACCAGACCCGCAGGCGAAAAAGATTCATGGATTTTCTTTTTACATTACGCCAGTCAGCGTGAGTTTCTGCCCTATGTTCCCCTGCCTGGGGTCGCCTATCGTCATGTTATGTCGCCCGGTAATTTTATGATGGTCGGAATCCCATTTTGCGTGCTGCGGGCGGAGCCGGTCAAAGATGTCTTCTGGGTTGAGGCATCGTATTTTCTCGTGACCCAGGTGCATGCGCAGGCAAATTGGAACGTGGGCCGCCTGGCAAGCGGACCGGTTACGCTGTTCGGGAATTTCGATTGGAGAAGAGATGGTTATTATCGGCAGGACCGTCATGACGATGACCATAGGCTTTTCTACTACGAAAAGCAAATCGGCGGCGGTGTGCGATGGGATCTTTCTGACGCGATGTTCCTGGAGGTGCTGGGCGGTTTTTCATTTGACCGGTTCTTTTTTGAAGGCGAAGACTACGGGGATCGCGACGAAAACCGGATCGATCTGCAGGCGGTGCCTTATCTCGGTTTTCAAGCAGGTCTGCTCTTTTAATGCCCTCGATGTTTTACCGATAGAGAATGGGAAAAAAGCTCTTGAAAGCTCTTTCCTGCCGCACTATTGTAGTTTTGCGACAGGCAGAGCCTGTCCGGAGAAACAGAATTAACTCATTGCAGGAAAGGCAGTTACTACGATGTCAAAGTACAATACCGTGGTGATCGGAAGCGGGCCGGGCGGATATGTCGCCGCGCTCCAATTGGCTGGCGCCGGACAAAAGGTGGCCGTGGTGGAAAAACGTCACATCGGAGGCACCTGCCTGAACGTGGGATGCATCCCCACCAAGGCGCTGCTTCACAGCAGCGAAATCGCCTCCAACATCCGGCATGCCTCCGAACATGGCATCACCGTGGAGAAATGGTCCGTCAGCCTCTCTGCGATGATGGAACGGAAAAACAAAGTCGTCAAAAAACTCCAGGGCGGGGTCGTATCGCTGTTGAAGAGTCGAAAGGTGGACACGTTTCTGGGAACGGGAAAAATCGCCTCGAAAAATACGGTCGCGGTGTCGCTGAACAATGGAGGTACAGAAACTCTCGAAACCGACAATATCATCATCGCAACCGGCTCCGAACCGGTGGTGCCGGGCGCATTTCCGCAGGACCGAGGCAAGGTGATGACCAGCGATGAGATTCTGAATCTCACCACGCAGCCGAAGTCGCTGCTGATTGTGGGCGGCGGATACATCGGCTGCGAGTTCGCCACCGTCTTCTCCGAAATCGGCACGAAGGTAACCATCGTGGAAATGCTCGATCGCCTGCTCCCCATGGCCGATCAGGATATTTCCAAGGCGATTTTGAAAACCCTCAAAAACGCCGGGATGGAAGTCTATACGTCCACGCCGGTGGAGAAAATGGAACTGGCAAACAACAGCGTGAAAGCGACCCTGAAAGGCGGTACCGTCGTGGAAACGGAACTGGCCCTGATCTGCACCGGCCGCAAACCCCTTTCGGCAAATCTGGGGCTGGAAACCGTCGGCGTAAAAACGGAAAAAGGATTTGTCCTCATCGATGAACGATGCCGGACAAACGTTTCAAATATCTACGCCATCGGGGATATTACAGGCAAGATGCAGCTTGCGCACGTGGCCTCGCGCCAGGCCGCCGTCGCGGTGAACACCATTCTGGGCAAGAAGGATTCCGAGGATTATTCCATTGTCCCCTCGGCGGTATATACCCATCCGGAAATCGCCAATGTCGGATTGACCGAGCAGCAGGCGAAGGAGAAGGGCCTGAAGTATCGGGCCGCGACCTTCCAGATGATGGCCAGCGGCATGGCAACAGCCTATGGCCAGACCGAAGGTTTCGTAAAAATTCTCGCCGGGCCGGATGACGAAATCCTCGGCGCGCACCTCTATTGCCCGCACGCCTCCGACCTGGTCCAGGAAATCGCCGTCCTGATGAAGTCCGAATGCACGCTGCACGAACTGGAAGGCACCATCCATGGCCATCCGACATTCGCCGAATCCCTCGCCGAAACCACCCTCGCCCTTCTCGGCCGACCCCTCCACGGACATTGACCTTCACCAGAGCGGAAAATGAAAAGCAGCCTGTTGGGCTGCTTTTTTTATGTACGGGGCATTTGAAACGGCTCGCAATATTCGCGAAAAAATCAGCCGTTTTTCCGAAACACCGCGACCACGTGGTCAAGTTCGACAACAAAGAGCCGGTTGTCGCCTTCGAAGTCCACGGGAATCGCGCCTTTGGGATTGAAAAGAACCTTGTCGTATTTTTTAAGGGGAACGAGATTGTCGTTTTCAATTTCGGCGGAGACGGCGACGATGCGGCCGGTGATCGTCGGAATTTCGATGTTGTCGGGCAGACGGATGCCGCCTTTGGTTTCCTTCTTGTCCTCATCTTTGCGGATCACCACCCGCTTCCCGATCGGCTCCACGGTTTCGAACACTTCCTCGGTCACAACTTCATTCTCCGATACAACAGGATATTATGCATGCTTCCGTATCATGATATGCCGCTGACCGCATAAAAAAAGGGACCCGGGCGATGGACCCGCGTCCCGCGTACGGTCTGTTACACAAAACACTTCATCCGATGAACCATCACACTTCCTTGGCGTGAATCCAGGCCATCATCTTGCGGAGCTTGCGGCCCACCTGCTCGATGGGATGGCTGTGATCTTTTTCATAAAGAGCATTGAAGTTCTTCTTTCCGCTTTCCACTTCGGCAATCCATTCCTTCGCAAATTTTCCGGAGCAGATTTCATCCAGAATTTTCTTCATCTCCTTCTTGGTCTGTTCCGTGACAATCCGCGGGCCGCGGGTCAAGTCGCCGTATTCGGCGGTGTTGGAAATGCTGTACCGCATGTAGCTGATGCCGCCCTGATACATCAGATCGACAATCAGCTTCACTTCGTGCATGCATTCGAAGTAGGCAACTTCCGGCTGATACCCCGCTTCCACAAGGGTTTCAAAGCCCGCTTTGATCAGCGCCGTCAGTCCGCCGCACAGCACGACCTGTTCGCCGAACAAATCCGTTTCGGTCTCTTCCTTGTATGTGGTTTCCAGCACGCCCGCGCGGGCGCCACCGATGCCGTTCGCCCACGCCAGCGCGATGTCCTTGGCGTTCCCGTCGGCGTTCACTTCCACCGCAACCAGGCACGGCACGCCGCCGCCCTTTCAAACTCGCTGCGGACCAGATGCCCCGGCCCCTTGGGAGCGATCATCACCACGTTCACATCCTTCGGCGGCTGGATGTATTTGAAATGGATATTGAATCCGTGGCAGAACCCCAGCGTCTGACCGGCTTTCAGGTTCGGCTCGATCTCTTTTTTATAGACCTTCGGCTGAAGCTCATCCGGCAGGGTGATGATAATCAGCGCCGCGCCATTGACCGCCTCGGAAGCGGGCTTGGGATCAAACCCGTGCTCCTTGGCCAGCTTGTAGTTGTCCGTGCCGGGCAGCTCCGAAACAACAACCTGAAAACCGCTGTCGCGGAGGTTCTGGCTGTGCGCGTGACCCTGGCTGCCGTAACCGATCACGGCGATCTTCTTGCCTTCCAGCGCCGTCCGGGGCGCATCTTTTTCATAATAAATTTTCGCGGTACTCATTCAATAAACTCCTTGCTATCAATGCTTTGCGTTTATCCTCGTGCGTGGCGGGGCATGGCGATCAACCCGGTCCGCACCACATCTTTCACGCCGTAGGGCCTGCACATATCGATAAACGCTTCGATCTTCTCTTCGGGCCCCGTCACTTCCACCATAACAAATTTGGGTCCGATGTCCACAACTTTCGCCTGAAACATCTCGATGACGGCCTGGATCTCGGGCCGCTTTTCGGGCGTCACCGCCACTTTGATGAGCATCAAATCCCGCTGAACCAGGTTCTCGTGGGTGTAATCGAAGACCTTCACGACGGGGACGATTTTGCCGAGCTGTTTGCGGACCTGCTCCACGGTGTTGTCGTCGCCGATCACCACGATCGTCATGCGGCTGATGTCCTTGTCTTCCGTTCGCCCGACCGCCAGCGAATCGATGTTGAACGACCGCGCCGCGAACATGCCCGCGACATGCGCCAGCACGCCAGGCTGATTCTGGACCAGGGCGCTGATGGTATGCTTTCGAATTTCCATGTTTGTTCTCGCTTATACAGGGTGGGCCTTGCCCACGGGTTCTTGAATGGGAACACCAAAAGAAACGCTTGACCTAGAGCCGTTCGACCGCTTCGGTGGGCAGGCCTGCCATTTCGTGGAGGCCCTTGCCGGCGGCGACCATCGGCCACACGTTCTCTTCCCGTTCGACGTGAAAATCCACCACGCAGCAGCGCTTTTCCGCCAGCATCCGCTCAATCGCCTTGGGAACCTCGGCTTTTTGGGAAACCGTGATCCCGACCGCGCCGAACGCCTCGGCAACCTTGGCAAAACTCGGATGCTGCAGAAAAGACTTGGAATACCGCTTCCCGTAAAACAGCTCCTGCCACTGCCGGACCATGCCCATGTATCCGTTGTTCAGAATGCACACCTTCACAGGCAGGTTGTGCTCCACCGCGGTAGGCAGCTCGTTGAGAGTCATGGAAAAGCTGCTGTCGCCGTCAATATCGATAACCGTCGCATCCGGCCGCGCGATTTGCGCCCCGATGCACGCCGGGAATCCGAATCCCATCGTCCCAAGTCCGCCGGAGCTGATAAAATGCCTCGGCCGGTTGAATCGGTAAAACTGCGCCGTCCACATCTGATGCTGTCCCACGCCGGTGCAGATGACCGCCTGGCCCTGCGTCTGGCGGCTGATTTCCTCGATCACGTACTGCGGCTTGATGCCTTCCGTATGATTATCGTACGTCAGCGGATATTTCTTCTTCCACTGCTCGATCTGCCCAAGCCACTCCGCCCGGTCGCGGGATTCGATATAGGGCACCATCTCGGCGAGAATCGCCTTGGCGTCGCCGACGACCGGAATATCCACTTTCACGCTCTTGGAAATGCTGGTCGGGTCGATATCGATGTGGACAATTTTCGCATGGGGCGCGAACCGCTTCACATCCCCGGTGATGCGGTCGTCAAACCGCGCGCCGATGGCCACCAGCAGATCGCAGTGCTGCACCGCGAAATTCGCGTACGCCGTGCCGTGCATCCCGAGCATATGAAGCGACTTCGGGTCGTTCTGATCCACACAGCCCAGACCCAGCAGCGTCGTGGTGATGGGAACATTCGCTTTTTGCACCAGGGCGCGGCATTCCTGCCAGGCGTCGGCGGCGATGACCCCCCCGCCGGCGTATATGACCGGCTTCTGCGATTCATTGATCGCTTCGGCGGCTTTCTTAATCTGACGGACATGACCCCCCTCCCGGAGCTTGTAGCCCGGCAGATCCATGGATTCATCCTCCAGATCCAGAGGAGCCTTGCCGGCGGACACATCCGCGGGCAAATCCACAACCACCGGACCGGGTCTTCCCGTCCGCGCGATATGAAACGCCTCCCGAAGGGTCCGCGCCAGATGAGCGGTGTCCTTCACAATAAAATTATGTTTGGTGATCGGCCGCGTGATCCCGGTGATGTCCGCTTCCTGAAACGCGTCATTGCCGATCAAAAACGTCTTCACCTGCCCGGTAATCACCACCATCGGAATCGAATCCATGTAGGCCGTCGCGATCCCGGTCACCGTGTTTGTCGCTCCCGGTCCGCTGGTCACCAGCACCACGCCGACTTTCCCCGTCGCTCGGGCGTATCCGTCGGCCATGTGGGTCGCTCCCTGCTCATGCCGCGAAAGAATGAAATTCAGGGGACTGCTGTACAAAGCGTCAAACACCGGCAAAACCACGCCGCCTGGATACCCAAACAGCGTATCCACGCCTTCCTTCAGCAGCACTGCGCAGAGAATTTCAGAACCGGTTTTCAGGGGGGGCTGGGAGTTTTCCTCTCCCGGGGATGGGCGCATAACTTTTGTCTTACCCATGGTTTATGGCTCCTTCTATCATTTGCCATCGTTCTTCGGGTCGCCATGACCTCCGTTGAGCCGCTCCAATCGGTCCCCGGCGTTCGCATCCCGCTGCAGCCGTGAACCGACCAGGCTTTTGTGCTCCAGCCATGGTCCCAATATGGTTTAAAACCAAAGTAAGTGAATCATTTTACGACGAAATATCCCTTTGAGCAAGAGATTTTTCGCCTATTCTGTGTATCGTCCGGTTCCTCGTCCCAATTGACAGCATGATCCGGATTTACAAACCGGAATTTTGCGTAAAGCAAATCGTTATCGAAACGGGTAATACAAAAC
>CAZOTP010000155.1:0-8020 GCA_964582655.1 uncultured Pirellulales bacterium
GTATTAATTAAAGAAACATAAAGTTTGTGCCCGCTCAAATCGAAAGGCGGATAAAAATACAGCTTCCCCGTACTCCGGTCCAGATACCATTCCCCCGGCGAATCGATCTCCTCCAGCAGATTCAATCCATACCACACCGGCGTAAATCCCGACCGGATTTCAATGCCGTCGTAGCCTTTATCCCCCACGGTAATGGTTTTGGTCGCCGGATTGACACCCACAATGGGAAGGATCGCATCGGCCCAATACACGCTGAAATCGCCCCACACCCACGCATCCGGCGCGGTGGTCCAGCGATCCGGCTGCGATCCGGAATAGGTAAATTGTTTGCCGTATTTGCCCGCGGGAACCCCGACCACGTTCTGCCAACCGCTGTTGGGCCAGCGAGCCAGAGTCATTACCTGGTCATCGACAAACAATTCCAATGCGCTGGGGACATAGTCCCATGGAAAGCCTCGCAGTTGAAGGGTTCCGTAATCCGTGATGCCGTGGTCCGCCAGGTCCGCCTCCACCACCTGAGAAGCCGCCGAGACAGGCAGCCTCCCGAGAATCGCCGGATCGCTGACCGGAGTAAACCACTCCGGCTGTAGAGATGTCCCCCCGATAATTCGGACTTCTTCCCCCGGATGCGCGGCATAGGTGATGGAAAACGAACTGTTCCCGCTGTCGGCGGGACCGAAGGTCTCCGCACTGGACAGGGGGTAAACGCCCTCTCGGAAATAAACAAGGACATTCTGTGTCAATCCGCCGCTTACAAGACCTTGAACGGCCTGTTTTGCCCGGGCAAGAGTGGCAAAAGGCTGCTCTTGGGTCCCTGGATTGGCATCATTTCCGCCGGGGGCTATGTAAAAGGTACCCGCTGGAACATTTGCATGGCTCATCGCTGCGAAAAAATCCACAATCAGAACCATTATGAAAATCATGCCGTATCCCCACGCATTCTTTTTCATATGCTCCTCCGGTAAAAAAAATCAGCCTATTCTGAATAATAAGGCCTGTCGTTTGACCACAAGCTCAGCGGACAGACAATCAAACATTATAATGTATTATTCTATCAGAAATCCGGAGATAAAGGGGGAAAAATGAGATTTTTCCAGATCGGTTGTAAAACCTATATTATCTTGTAATATCCTGTAATATAACCATTTATCGTTCTTTCGCGCACAGCGGGTAATCAGGAATCACACAGGCTTTATTCATTGCCTTCCGCCAATCCTCAACACCCGTTATAAAAACTCGCATCGGATTACCAGACGGCGTTTGGGCTTGCGGAATACTAGGCCAAAAGAGATAATATCTGACTATGGCAGCCAGGGTGCAGGAACAGACGGAATGGACGACGAAAAAGCTGCTGGCATGGACGAGCGAGTATCTGGGCCAGGGCGGAGTGGAGTCCCCGCGTTTGTGCGCGGAACTCCTTTTATCACAAGTACTTGAATGTCAGCGCATCGAGCTTTACACCCGTTTCGACTACACGCCAAATCCCGAACAGTTGAAATCCTTTCGGGAACTGGTCCGCCGGTGCAAGGATCATGAACCGGTCCAATACCTCACGGGAAAAGCGTCTTTCTACAGCCTTACCCTTCAGGTCAGCTCTTCGGTTCTGATCCCCAGGCCTGAAACCGAGGTCCTGGTAGCACAGGCGATTGACTTTTTGCGAAAACAGATTCAGCGGCCCGTCGTTCGAGTGCTGGATCTTTGTACCGGAAGCGGCTGCATCGCCATCGGGATTGCGGAGAATGTCATCGAGGCGGAGGTCGTCGCCGCCGACCGCAGCGCTGCGGCTCTCGAGGTCGCACGAAAAAATATCGAAACCTACGGTCTGCAGGGCCGCATCACCCTCGCCGAAGGAAACCTCTTCGATGGTCTGCGGGATGCCGACAATTCCATCTTCGACCTGATCGTATCCAATCCGCCTTACATCTCCGCGGAGGAATTCCCGCGATTGCCCCGCAACGTGCGGGATTACGAACCCAAAGAGGCCCTGCTGGGAGGCTCCGACGGACTGGAGTATTACCGCCGCATCGTCTGCGAATCCCCTCCTTATCTGGCCGACAGCGCGGCGTTGATGGTGGAAGTGGGCTTCAACCAGGCCGATGCCGTCCGGGAGATTTTTAGTCAAACCGGCCTCTGGACCGATATTACCGGGGTAAAGGATGCCCTGGGGCATACCCGGGTCATTCGTGCGGTCCGAAACTAACACACTCATACAGGTATTGCCGTTATGGATAAGTTCGTGATTCAAGGAGGAACACGGTTACAGGGGGAAATTCAAATCAGCGGGTCGAAAAACGCCTCCCTCCCTTTGATGGCCGCCTGCCTGCTCACCCGCGAGAAACTCATCCTCCGGGGGGTTCCCTATCTGGCGGATATCGATCAGCTCTGTAAACTGCTCGAAAGCTTGGGCGTGAAAATCTGGCGTGATGAAACCCACGCCATGCACCTGCAGGTAGAGGAAGAGAGCTGTTCTGTCGCCGATTACGAAATTGTGCGAAAAATGCGCGCCAGCATCTGTGTGCTGGGACCTCTGCTGGCAAAGCGTCATCATGCCGAAGTGAGCATGCCAGGCGGCTGTGCGATTGGAGACCGCCCGATCAACCTCCATTTACGGGGCATGGAGGCGTTGGGTGCCAGTCTTCATCTGGACAGCGGAAATGTCATCGCCAAATCGCCCCGGCTTCAGGGAACCGAGCTTTTCCTGGGCGGGCCGTTCGGCAGCACCGTCCTGGGAACCGCCAACGTGATGTCCGCCGCCTGCCTGGCCCAGGGACGCACGATCATCGAGTCCGCCGCCTGCGAGCCGGAAGTCGTCGATCTGGGAAATCTGCTCAATGCCATGGGCGCGAACATTTCCGGACATGGCAGCCCGCGAATCGTCATTGAAGGCGTCGAAGAACTCCATGGCGCGGACTATCAGGTCATCGCGGACCGGATCGAAGCCGGAACCTTCATGGTCGCCGCGGCGATTACCAACGGCGATCTGCTCCTGAACGGCTGCCGGACCGAACATTTGATGGCCGCCATAGACCGCCTCCGTCTGATCGGAGTCACCGTCGAATCGGAAAACGGCGGCGTCCGCGTGCATTCCGCCAGACGGCTTAACCCTGTGGACGTCACCACGCAGCCCTATCCGGGATTTCCGACCGACCTGCAGGCGCAGTTGATGGCCCTCTTGTGCCTGGCGGATGGAAACAGCATCATTACCGAAAAAATTTATCCCGACCGCTTCATGCACACCGCCGAGTTGAACCGGATGGGCGCCCAGATTCGAAAAGAAGGCCCCACCTGCGTCGTGCAGGGCGTTCGCGAGCTGATCGGCGCGCCGGTGATGGCGTCGGATCTGCGAGCCTCCGCCGCACTGGTCCTGGCCGGCATGGTCGCCCGCGGACAAACAGAAGTCCGCCGCGTCTATCACATCGACCGAGGCTACGAACGGATTGAAGAAAAACTCAATCGAGTCGGCGCAAAAATCCTTCGAACGCCCGAATAACGGTCCGCTGGTCAGAAAGACCGGAAAACCCGATCGACAGTCTCGCGTTTTTCGGAAGGTGTTTCACCATGATCTATTCCTGGCTGAATCTTGCACGCCTTCTGGGGGCGCTGGCCGTGATTGTGGTTCATCTCTCCGATCCGATTGTCCGATCCCAATCCCCCCTGGACAGCGGAAACTGGACGGCAGCCGCTTGCTGGAGCGCCCTGTCGCGGTGGTGCGTTCCGATTTTTATCCTCGTCAGCGGAACCCTGCTGGTGGAGAAACTCCGGCATGAATCTATCACGGTATTTTATAAAAAACGCTTTTTCCGGATTTTCGTCCCCTATCTATTCTGGTCGGCAGCCTATCTCGCCCTGCGGTATGCCATCGTGGGCAACCTGACCGTTCGTGAAAGCTGCAAGCTCCTTCTCACGGGCAACTCTCATTATCATCTGTGGTATCTCTACATGATCGCGGGAGTGTATCTCTTCGCGCCGCTGCTTTGCCGCGTCGTTTTTTCCCCAACAGGGCGTTCCCCCGCCGGCTGGATCTTTCTGCTGTTCCTTGCGGCGGCAGCATACTGTATCTGCATCTATACCTTCTCCTCCAATCCCTATAACAAAATGGAGTTGTTTCTTCCCTACTTCTGTTATTTCCTGGGCGGATATTTCATTCACAAGACCGGACTGGCAAAACGGATTCCCTCCGCTGCACTGATTCCGGCGTTTGCGGCCCTGACCGCTCTGATTCCTCTGATTACCCGATGCCTGGCTTGCGGCGGCGCCGTCCGGGGGCTGCTGTATCCCTTCGATTACCTCAGCGTTCCGGTGATTCTCCAGTCGCTTTGTGTTTTTCTCCTTGCCGGCCGGCTGGAATCCCAACCCTGGATTCACACCCCCCTGCCGCAGCGGTTTCTTTCCCGCGCCCCCTCGGTATCAATGGGGGTTTACATCCTGCACCCCCTGTTTATCCAGGCATTGGACCGGGCGGGATTGACCTTCCACTCGCTCGGCCCGGCTCTGGGAATTCCCGCCAAAGCGATCTGCGTATTCATCCTTTCCTGGCTCGCCGCCGCTTTGGCTCTGAAGATTCCCGTCTTCCGTAAGACATTCGGTTGATTTTTCGTCCGGATCGTATATCATCAGCCAAAAGCGTCCGCCTGCGAGGCTGGAATGGAGATGCGAATGAACGTCGGATACATCGGCCTGGGAATCATGGGCTCTGCCATGGCGCAAAATCTGCTCCGCGCGGGACACACCCTTTTTGTCTATAATCGAACCCCCGCTAAATGCGACTCCCTCGTACAGCAGGGAGCGATACCCTGTGCCAGCCCCGCCGAAACGGCCGAAAAATCCGAGGTGGTATTCATCAATGTCACCGCCACCGCGGATGTTGAACAGGTGATTTTCAATGAAAAGGGAATCGCATCCGGCGCACGAATCGGCCTGATCATTGTGGACAACAGCACGATTTCCGCGCGAGCCACAAGAGAATTTGCGGCAAGACTCCAGAACATGGGAATCGAATATATCGATGCCCCCGTCACCGGCGGCGATGTGGGCGCCCGCGCCGGAACGCTGGCGATTATGGCTGGCGGAGAACCGGCCGTCTTTGAAAAAGTCAAACCCCTTCTCGAAGCGATGGGAAAAACCATTCGCCATGTGGGACCGGTGGGCATGGGACAGACCTGCAAGGCGATCAACCAGTTGTTCTGCGCTCTCCACATGGTCGCCTGCTGCGAAGGAATCGAATTGGCCAGGCAGTCCGGCCTGGACCCTGCCATCATGGTGGAACTTCTCTCCTGTGGCGCGGGAGGCTCCTGGGCGCTGGAACATCTGGGACCGAAAATCCTCGCCGATGATTTCGCCCCAGGTTTCAGGATTGATCTGCTGGTCAAAGACCTCCAATTCACAATGGAATTGGCCAGGGAAGCCGAGCTTCCTCTCTCAGGAACCAGCCTCGCCCAGATGCTCTTCAGCGAAGCGCAGCAGGAAGGCCTGGGAAAACTGGGTACGCAGGGGCTGTATCAGGTCATTCAGAAACGAAAAAAAACCTGATCTTTATCATGCAAAACAAGGAGAATTTGTGCGTGAAAAGATATTCACGATAATACTGTCGGCTCTGAGCACGGCGATTCCCGCCCATTCCTCCTATGCGGGCACCGCTTCACAGAGCAGTCCCGCTGTGGATTTCTACCGGCAGGAAACTGACTTGCAGCGCACGGACCGCATGCAATGGTGGAAGGAAGCCCGCTTCGGAATGTTTATTCACTGGGGACTTTACAGTATTGCCGGCGGACAGTGGATGGGCAAGGACAGCGATCGCGCCGGCGAGCAGATCATGGCCGGGGAAAAAATCACCGTCGCCGAGTATGAACCTCTGGCAAAACAGTTCAATCCCTCAAAGTTCAGCGCCAAAGAATGGGTAAGCCTGGCCAAAGAAGCGGGCATGAAATACATCGTCATTACCACCAAGCACCACGACGGCTTCTGCCTGTTTGATTCGGCCTATACCGATTACGATGTGATGGACGCCACGCCGTTCCGGCGGGATATCATGAAGGAGCTGGCCGAAGAATGCAAAAAACAGGGAATCGTTATGGGCTGGTATTATTCGATCCTGGACTGGCATCATCCGGATTATCTGCCCCGAAGGGAGTGGGACCTGCGCCCGGAGCAGAAAGCGGATTTCCCCCAGTACGTAACCTACCTGAAAAATCAGCTCCGCGAACTGCTCACCAATTACGGCCCGATCGGCGTGCTGTGGTTCGACGGCTCCTGGGAGGAAACCTGGACCCATGAAATGGGCATCGATTTATACAATTATGTCCGGAATCTCCAGCCGGCGATCCTCGTGAACAACCGCGGGGACAAAGTGCCGGAACATCTCACCGCGGAAAACCGCAAAGAGTACGCCGGGGACTTCGGCACGCCGGAAGGCCGGATTCCCGCCGGCGGAATCCCGGGTGTGGACTGGGAATCGTGTTTATCGATGAACGCCACCTGGGGATACAAGGTGAAAGATACCAACTGGACCGAGGGGCCCGGCGTCATCCTGCGGCTGGTCAAGACGGCCAGCCGGGGAGGCAACCTCCTGATGAATGTCGGCCCCACAGGCGATGGCGAAATCCCCGCCGCCTGCGCCGAAGCGCTTCGCCAGACGGGACGCTGGCTTGCCCTGAACGGCGAAAGCATCTATGCCGCCCAGCCTGGCATCTTCCCCAAAGGCCTCCCCTGGGGATTCAGCACCGCCAAACCCGGTACCCTCTATTTGCACGTCTTCTATTGGCCCTTCAATGGCAAACTGGAAGTCCCCCGGCTGGAAAATCCGGTTCTGCAGGCCTATATTCTTTCAGACCCGCAGCGAACGCCGCTGAAATTCGAAACCCGGGATTCCCGGATCATCGTCGAAATGCCGGAAGACCAGCCTGAAGGCCCCTCCTGGGTGGTCGTTTTAAAGGTGGACGGAGACCCCCGCTGTACGGTACAATAACTGCTCAATTATTTTTAATAAGGAGAAGCCATGCGAAAGGAATTGTTTTTCAGAATGTCTCTCGTCGTTCTGCTGGGGCTGAGCGTGCTGGCGCCCCTGTCGGGCTGTCATAGTAAAAAACAGAAAAAATATGCCGAAGGAAAGTATTGGGGCGTGGAATCCGCCAAGGAGCGGGACGAACGCATGGAATGGTGGCGCGAGGCACGCTTCGGCATGTTCATCCACTGGGGATTGTACAGCATCCCCGCCGGCGAGTGGAACGGCCAGCCCGTGGATGGAATGGGCGAATGGATTATGAATTCCGCGAAAATCCCCGTTGCGGAGTACGAACCCCTTGCCAAACAGTTCAATCCCATCCATTTCAATGCCCATGAATGGGTCACGCTGGCCAAAGAAGCCGGTGTCAAATATATCGTCATTACCTCCAAGCATCACGACGGGTTCTGCCTCTTCGGTTCGGAACAGACCCATTATGACGTCCTGGACGCCACCCCATTCAAACGGGACATCCTCAAAGAACTCTCCGATGAATGCCGCAAACAGGGCATCGTCATGTGCTGGTATCATTCCATCATGGACTGGCACCAGCCCAACTATCTGCCCCGCCGGGAATGGGACCCTCGGCCGAATGAAACTCCCGAATTCTCAAAATATATCCTGTACATGAAAAATCAGCTCCGCGAACTGGTCGGCCGTTACGGCCATATCGGCGTCCTCTGGTTCGACGGCGAATGGGAAGATACCTGGACCCATGAAATGGGCGTCGATCTCTACAACTATGTCCGAAGCCTCCAGCCCGATATCATCATCAACAACCGGGTGGATAAAGGGCGCCAGGGCATGGGCGGCTTGACCAAAGAAGGCGGCTTCGCAGGCGATTTCGGAACCCCGGAGCAGGAAATCCCCGCCACCGGAATCCCCGGCGCTGACTGGGAATCCTGCATGACCATGAACGACACCTGGGGATACAAGAAAAACGACCAGAACTGGAAATCCCCCGAAGACCTGCACCGCAAACTCATCGACAACGCCAGCAAGGGCGGGAAATTTCCTTCT
>CAZOTP010000156.1:0-7931 GCA_964582655.1 uncultured Pirellulales bacterium
CCCGCCGCATCGCTTTCCAGCGGTTCTCCTCCAGAAAATCCCGGTTGAAGGTGCTGGCTTCCCGGCCCGCCTCATATCGATTCTGATAATAAACAAGACTTGCCTGCACCACCGCTGCCAGCGCTCCGATCCGCTTCGCCTCCGTCGGCAGGTCGAACACCCGCACCTCCACCGTCCCCAGAGGCGGCTGAGGCCGGATCGACCACCACAAATCCCCGTACCGCGTCACGTCCCCCGCGCCCCGCAGCGACTGATAATGCGCCTCCACCTCTTCAAAATTCCGAAAATACGGAGGCACGTGCGTCCGAGGCATCGACCCGAAAAGATGCGTCCGCACCGACGCCAGTCCCGTATCCATCCCCTCATAATAAGGTGAATTCGCCGACAGCGCCAGCAGCGGATACACCCACCGCTTCATCTCGTGCATCGCATAGAGCGCCGCCTCCCCGCTGTGCATCCCCACGTGCACATGCAGGCCGAATCCCAGCATCCGCCGCGCCAGAAACCGGCACTGCTCCTCCACCCAACGATAATGCTCGTTGGGCACGATAGATTGTTTCCGCCAGTCCGAAAACGGATGCGTCCCCGCCGCCGCCGGCTTCACTCCAACGCTTTCGCAAATCTTCGAAAGCCGCCTGCGTCCCTCCGCGACCGTCTCCATTAATTCATCCACGTTCCGGCACACCGGGCTTTTCTGCTCCATCACACACAGCATTAGCTCGTGATTCAATTCTTCTTTCGCCGCTCTCGCCGCCATCACTTCCTCTGCCTTCCCCGCAAGCTCCCACGTTCCCTCCTCCACGAGATGAAACTCCTGCTCCGCACCCACCGTCGGATATGAACATCCCGCGAATTGTTTCATGCTTTTCCTTACTGTACCATGATCATCTCTGAAAGCGTGCCATTGCGAGGAGCACAGCCGCGAAGCACACGAAGCAAAGCGCAGAGCCCCGAAGGAAATCTCAAACATCCGATTTCTGAACACATCGCCCTTTATTTCGGTCCCTTGTGGTCATAAAACCACGGCCCGATCTGCTGCGCCGCCGCCTTGCACATCTCCTCCACCAGGCTCATCTCGAATTCCTTGCCCTGCCCCTCCTGAAGCTGCCCCTCGACAAAAAACGACCGGTTCGACTGCTCCGTGGGCCAGAGCCTCGCATCCGTCCCCGCCTCTACCACCCGAATCGTCCCGCTCAGCACCGTCCCGTAATAGCCACGCCCTGCTTCATGCTCGATCTCCGCCTGCTCCACCGTAACATGAATCACTTCCTCCGCTCCCAGCGCTTTTCCAATCTGTCCCCGCGACTTCTCCGCGAAGTCCGGATGCGTGTATCGATACTCGGCGATTTTCCCGTACTCCGTTGTTTCCAGGACGGCCTTGTGGGCCTTCAATTCTTTGGCAATCTGCTCCGTCAGCTCCCGCACCAGTTGCGGATGCCGTCCCGAATCCGCCGTCAGATCCACCCAGATCAGCGCCTTCTTCCCGCTCATGTCGTGCTCCGCTTTGATCGTCGGCGCCGGGATCAGCGGGTCGATGAAAATGCCATACACCGCTCCCAGCCCCGCGCAGCCGCCCATCGCCATCCCCGCCATTACCAAAGCCATGCCATACAGTCCGTATCGAATCATCCAAACACCTTCATGATTCTTTGCCCCAATCCCAAGTCCATGCCCAACCGGCAGTTACAAACCAGGGCCGCAAATCGCCCTCATTATACCACACCCCGGCCCAAACGCCAATCCTCCAATTCCATCTGGAAATCCCCCGGAATTCCTATAATATAGAAGCGAAAACAAACCAGGAGTTTTATATGCCGGACCTGACCCGCCGAATCGCCGATATCCTCAAGCCACTCCAGCTTTCCTCCTTGGCCACCCTCACCCCTCAGGGCAAACCGTGGGTCCGCTACGTCATGACCGACGCCCTCGACAATTTCACCATTCGTCTGGCAACGTTCAAGGAAGCCCGAAAGATCGCCCACATCCAGAGCCACCCTGAAGTCCACCTCACCTGTGGCGTGACCGACCCCCGCGCCATCCGGCCGTATCTGCAGATCGAAGGACTGGCGAAACTTACCGACGACCCCAGAATGAAAAAATCCTTCTGGAACCCCACCATGGCCGGCTACTTCCTCGGCCCAGACGATCCCAACTATGCCCTGATCCTCATCCAACCCTCCCGCATTGAGCTCTGGTCACCCGGCTCCACACAGCCCGAAATCTGGACCCCCGAAAAATAGGCCTTTTCCCCGCCGCTCTTTTCCCTGGCGCTTCGCGGGCGAATTGCCCTGCCCCCCGAAATAATCTCTCCCTCTTGCCGGTATTTTTTACACAAATCCCTCCGCCCCCGGTTATGGTATGATGGAAGCCCGGCAAAGGCGATTCCAGGGACCCTTGGAGCAGCGGATGTATGAGGCAAACCGATCGGCGACAACAATTTGAAGCGATTTTCGACAGGCATGGCGATTTTCTCAAAGCCTGCCTCTGGAAACTCACCGGCGATACGGACCGCTTCGCCGACGCGTGGCAGAATGTCCTCACTGCGGTCTGGCAGCATCTGAAAAAATCGGTGAACAAAACGCCCGCGCATACCTCTACCGCATCGTGCTCTCCTCCGCAGGCCGCGCTTGGCGAAACCGACCCGGCGCAGCCGCTCCCTTGCCCGCTATCCTGATCTGCCCCGATAAGGGCCCATTGGAGCAGACTCAGGATTCCGAGCTCGCCGATGCGGTCTGCCGGGAAATCGCTAGGCTGCCGCTCCCGCAGGGACAGGCTGTGGCAATGCGCTACCTCGAAAATTCCGACTATTCCCGAATCGCCGCCGACTTGAACTGCACCGAAGCCGCCGCCCGCTCCCACGTATCCAAAGCCCTCGCCGGGCTGCGAAAACGATTACGCAGGCTTTTCGACAAGGAGCCATGCCATGAACAAACGTGATATGGAACATATTTTAAATCAAATCGGGCAAGCCCCCGTGCCTCTCGAGGCACAGCAGCTTGCGGACAAACTTACCAAACAATTCACCAGAAAGCTAACCGCTTCCCGGCCAATACCAAAATAAAGACATGTTATGAAAACCAGACCATTCCGCTATTCCGCCGCCGCCGGGCCCAATCCCCCGGCGGTTTTTTTATAACGGAAAGGCTTGTAGAAAGTTGTTACAGAGTTCAGGAAGCGGAACGGCCAACTGACGTAGCCGATTGGCATCGAGATTGTGTCCATACCCGTGAATTTGCAGATGACGGAAAAGCAGAAGATTGAAGAAAGAATCAAATTGCGCCGGAGAGAGAAAGCCTTCCTCCCTTGATTTGACCAGAAGGTCTTTGTGCCAGCTTGCACTTTTCTCAAAGGTGATCCCGCGGCATTGAAGAAGATAGCGAAGAATCCGTTCCACTCCCGAATAGACATCCTGCATAAGCTTGCCCAAAGCAATGACTTCGTATTCCGAAAGAGTTTCACGTTCCGTCAATTCCCGAAGCAGACGAAGCGTTTTTCTATATTTTCTTTTTCCGCCCGGAGAAAATCAGTTTCCGCGCTCATAAATGCGAACCCCTTGACTGCGAATGAGGGAGGAGATCGGCGGATTCCCCGACAGATCCACCAAATCCACCGGCTTGGGAAACGCCAGATAAAGGCTTCGATAAAAATCAAAAAAACGCTCCGGCGCGATCCCCTCCACCGCCAGATCGATATCCTGGGCCGACGATTCATTTTCCAGCGCCGAACCAAACAGCCACACCGACCCTACGTTAAACTCCCGCGCAAACCGGGCCACCGTATTGGTAAGAAAAGCGGAAATCATGAACTTGACCTATCCAGTATGTTCTTCATGGCATCCAATCCACACCTTCCATTCTATCGGTTGTTATAGACACTGTAAATACCCGGTCTTTACAATTTCCCTCTTGGCCAGGCTGCATTCTGGCCGGAAAACAGGATAGGATTGATTTCAACCGGTTGGGATATCTTTCGAAAAATAAAATCCCCTAGAGTAAAATACCCCGCAGGGACGTTCTATAAATAGTGATCGCCTGGACGAAACAGCGAATCGGCAAGCCGTAAATGGATGAAGACAAAATACTTATAGCGGAATTCCAGCATGGGGACAGGCAGGTGTTTTGCCGGCTGTACGAAAAGTACGTGCCGTTTCTGCTGACGATGAATCTGCTCGCTGACGCAACCGCTCCAGCGGAGGAGATGAACCGCTAATCCCCCACCCGGTACCAGTGATCGCAAATCTTTTCCCGATGCGGCCAATACGCTTTCAAATGCTCACTGCAGCGGTTGATATCCTTCCCGCTGATGTATAAAAAAGCGCAATGCTTGACGGGAAATCCTCCTCCCCAGCCAAAGGATGCGCTCCACTGGTCATACGGTTCGTTCTGGGCATAAATAAAATCCGTAAGATCACGATACTTTTCCGGAATATCCGTTTTCCGCCATTGCAGCGGCAGGGGCTGTTGTTTCACGACCTCCACCAGTTCCTGATAGCGGGGAAGATTCTTTCGAAAAACATAATCGCGGTACGCGTGGCCCAGACGGGGGGTATAAAAGGAAGCTATCAGGATCAGAAGAGCCATAACCGCGGGGATCATGCCGCCGAATCCATCTTCCAGAATCTGAATAGCCCCCTTGAAAAAGGCGATCAGAAACGTAACAAACAGAATGCCCAGGAAAAATCCGGACAGAATCTGGGTCGGTGTGGACGGACGATAGGTGAACAGAAAACCGGAAGCAAGCAAAATGGACCCCGAAATTCCCAAAACAATCAGATTCCGTCTTCGCGAGCCGGCGACCGAGCCAACAATAAAAAGAATGGCTATGAGTGCAATGCCTATTAGGGTGATGGTATCGGCTATCTTCATGATTTTAACAGGCACTGAATCCTTACGACAATGGTTCCAACCTGTTCTTATATAATACACAAATTCCCCCGATTTTCAACCCATATCTACTGTCCCCAGTTTCGAATCGGATTGGGAATTGACGGAAAACGGCGGATGAGATAGGATGAAGAAAGATATAAATGGACATTGAACGGATCGGCAATCTGATCGAGGGATATTTCTGGCTGGCGTTCTCGCTGGTGTTCTGGATCCCGGCGCTGCGGCGGGGAGAAAAACATCGCTGGTTTTGTCTGCTGGCAGGAGCGGCCGTGACGATTTTCGGGATTTCCGATTTTGTCGAGTCGCAAACGGGAGCGTGGTGGAAGCCCTGGTGGCTGCTGGCCTGGAAAGCCGGATGCAACGCCGCGTTCATCGCTCTGGCGGTGTGGTATGTTCGAATCACGCCAAACTGGCGCCAAAAAGTCTTTGGAAAGAAAAAACAGGATGGGGGAACCCATCCTGCAAAAAATCGCGATGGATTAAACGAGGCGAAGAATGAAGACAACGGAACCGCGCAAGCTGGAGGATCTTCCGGGCGTGGGAAAGCGGATTGCGGAGGTGTTCCGGTCAATCGGGATCCGAAAACCGCAGGACTTGATGGGCAAAAACCCGGAAAAGTTGTATGACAAGCTGTGCCGGTATCAGGCTTCGCCGCCGGATAAATGCCTGCTGTACGTCTTCCGCTGCGCGGTGTATTATGTGTCGCACAAGAAGCACGATCCGGAGAAGCTGAAGTGGTGGAAGCGGGAGGAACGATAATATCATCCATCCGGATGTTTTGGACTAGTCGAGCGGTGCCGTCGGGCTTTTGAAATCTTCCTTTCGAAGCTGGTATTTTTTCATTTTATCGAACAGCGCGCGGGGGCCGATGCCCGCCTGTCGGGCGGCCTCGTCGATGCGGCCCCGGGATTGCCGCAGCACGCCGGCAAGGTATTCGCGCTCGTAGTGCTCGATGATTTTCCGACGGACGGTCCGCCACTTGTTTTTTCCCGGCTCCTCGGAAAAATGAAAAAAAGCCGGAACGCGGGAATTGTCAGGATTCGCCGGCAGGAGCACGGAACTGCCCCGGACCGTATCGGGCAGATCGGCAAGGGTGATTTCCTGCCGGCTGCACAGGAGCATCGCGCGTTCGATGACATTAATCAGCTCCCGGACGTTGCCGGGCCAGTTGTAGTCCGACAGCGCCTGGAGAACCTCGGGACGAACCTCATAGGAACCCGGTCCGATACGGGGCCGAAGAAAATTAATGTAGCTTTCGACCAGCGCGGGAATATCTTCCTTACGTTCGCGAAGCGGCGGAATAGTCAGGCTCACGACGCTCATGCGGTAATAGAGATCGCGCCGAAAACGGCCCGCCTTGACTTCCTCCTCGAGATTACGGTTGGTGCTGGCCATGACGCGAACATGGATTTGGATGGATTTTTCGGATCCGATGGGCTGCACTTCATATTCCTGCAGAACGCGGAGCAGCCGGACCTGAAGATGAAGGGGCATCTCGCCGATTTCATCGAGAAAAATGGTCCCGCGATGGGCCAGTTCAAAGCATCCCCGCCGGTATCGCGTCGCCCCGGTAAACGCGCCCTCCTCATGGCCGAACAGCTCGCTTTCCAGAAGAGCCTCCGGCAGCGCGCCGCAATTCACGGCGACGAAAGGCCCCGCCGAACGGGACCCTTCGGTATGAATCGCGCGGGCGAGTCGTTCTTTGCCGACCCCGGTTTCCCCTTGAATTAAAAGCGGGGCTTCGCTGCTGACAACCCGGGCGACAACGTTCATGAACGTACGCATCGCCGCACTGTGAGAGATGAAGTCATGCAGACGCGCCGGACCCATCCCCCGGGGAACGGCCAGCTCGCTCTCACGCGTGGTTTGCTTGTGTTCGACAATGGCGCGGAGGGTGCTTTGTAAGCTATGGATGGGTAAAAGAGTATGCAAAACCGCCTCGCAACCTGCCGTTACCAGTCTGGCTCGTTCTTCGTCATTGTCCTGATCCGCCAAGACAATCACCGACGGCCGGTCCGGTAATTGTCGCAGATAGGTAATACTTTGGACCACCGGGGGAGGAATAAGTTCCCGATGAATGACGATAAAATCCGCATTTTTTCGGATTAGCCGTTCCCAGGCGCGATCCGACCCGGAAAAACAGTGAACCAGCATCTCGGGGGATTGGAGGGATCGTTTCAAAGCGGTCCGCAGCAATTCATCCGGAATCGCCAGAGCAACATGGTAGAGCATGCAGAAAAACCTCCGAAATATGTGATGTGAACCAAAACCTCCGAAATAATCGGAACTATTACTTCCGAAAGATTGTACTTCATGTTTTTAGGTTACGCAACTGAAAAACCGCAACTCTCTTAAAAACAATCACTTATCGCATTCCTGAAAAATCGGCCCTGATTGGCACAAAATTTGTTACGGAAGCAGAAAATAGCCATGCGTAAATCCCCAAAGGCAAGGTGCCGGCGGGAAAAAATAGGTGTTTCTTTTAGTCAGGAGTGCAAAAACATGTTGAAGAAACTGGTTGTGTCGGCTGTGGTTGTTCTTTTTGTGGCTGCCTACGTGGGTGCTCAGCAGGCCGATGCCCCCAAGAAACCCGCGGAAGTAACCGTGGTCGGAACGGTCCAGAAAACGGTGGATGCGGACGGCAAACTGACCGCTGTCCAGGTGGCGGCGGAAAAGGCGACCTATGATGTTGTCCTGGATGCCAACGGCACGAAGTTGGCGGAACTGGCCGGCAAAAAAGCCCAGGTAAAAGGCTCCGTCGAAGAAAAAGACGGGAAGAAAATACTGACCGTGGCGAGCTTCAAGGAAGTCGCGGCGGCCCCGGCCAAGTAATTTGACAAATCCGTCGAACAAAAGCGAACAGCCGGTGATGGGATATCCCTTCACCGGCTGTTTTTTTGTCCGGGGCATGCCGGCAGGTCGAGGGCGCGGTCCTTCGTCCGATAAATAATCCGGTCGCCGGAAAAACCGTTTGAACTCCGCTAAAAACCGTTCGGGATACGAGCCGCCGGGGGGGAGAAAAGGTTTTTGAGGTCCGGCCATTTT
>CAZOTP010000157.1:0-7890 GCA_964582655.1 uncultured Pirellulales bacterium
CACGGAAAGCAAAAATTGATTCCCCAGACCCGCGGCCTGATGTTCGTACCAGTGAAATGCTTCTGCAAGCTCCGCTTCCGCTTCAGGCCGGATAATCAATTCGTAATTCATGCTTGTTTTTGAATTCTTTGCCGGGCTTCGTGCCAGGGGGACCCTTCCTCCGGAGCTTTGCGATAGACGGCAAGCCTCCGTTCCAGTTCCTGTTTCTGCTGATCAGACAGCAAGACGGCTTCCGGAATTTCAGCGATGCTGTCCCAAATATCCTCCACAAGCTGAATACGCTCCGAAACACTGAGGTTCAATATGTTTTCCCATGTCAATTGACTCATGCGAATCATTATACCGTATTCTCCCCGGAGTTTCAACTTGACATTTCGCGGGATTGTGAGGATGCTATAAGTGCGGCTCAAATAAGAAGATAATCATTATGAAGATTGTTCACATCATTACGCGGATGATTCTGGGGGGGGCGCAGGAGAATACGCTTTTGACGTGCGAGGCGCTGCATGCGCGGGGGCACCGGGTGACGCTGATTACGGGTCCTTCCTACGGGCCGGAGGGGAAGCTTTTGGACCGGGCGAGGCGCGGGGGATTCGAGATCCTCGAGGTGGAATGCCTGCGGCGGGAGATCAATCCGTTTCACGATGTGCCGGGGTATTTTCGCTTGAAGGACATTCTGCGGAAGCTGGATCCGGATATCGTGCATACGCACTCGGCAAAAGGAGGGGTGCTGGGGCGGTGGGCGGCGTATGACCTGAGGCGGGACAGCGCCCGGGGATGCTGCACGCTGACGGAGGTGATGAACCAGTCCCGCGCAGACCTGTGCGGCAGGCCCCGGATCGTGCATACGATTCACGGGTTGTCGTTTCATCCGTACCAGTCTTCGTGGAAGAACGCCCTGTATATCGCTGTGGAGCGGGCGGCGGGGCGGCGGACGGACTGCTTTATCAGCGTCGCCGAAGCGATGACGAAGCAATCGCTGAGGGCGGGAATCGGACGGGCGGAGCAGTATGTGAAGATTTTTTCCGGGCTGGAGACGGAACATTTTCTGCGCCGGCCTTCGCCGGAGGAAATCGCAGGGATTCGAAAGGAATACCGGATTGCCGCCGACGCGGTGGTTATTGTCACCGTCGCCAGGCTGGCGGAGCTAAAGGGGCACGAGTACATCATCGAATCCGCAAAAGAGCTGGCCAGTCGCCATCCGAAGGTCATCTGGCTGTTTGTGGGGGACGGGTATCTGCGAAAGGAAGTGGAACAGCATATTGCCCGTGCGGGGCTTTCGGAGCGGTTTCGATTGACGGGCCTGGTGCCTCCGGAGCGGGTGGGTCCGATTCTGCATGCCAGCGATATTCTGGCGCACTGTTCGCTGCGGGAGGGACTGGCGCGGGCGCTGCCCCAGGCGCTGCTTTGCGGAAAACCGGCGATCAGTTTCGATGTCGATGGCGCCGGCGAAGTGGTGATTTCGAATCAGACGGGATTTTTGATTCCGCCCCAGGATGTCGCGGCTCTGACGGCGGCGCAAAAAGAGCTGATTGAAAACGAACCGCTGCGAAGGCAGATGGGGGAGGCGGGAAAACAGTTGTGTCAGCAGGAGTTCGATTCCCGGGTGATGGCGGACCGGATCGAGCGCGTGTATCGTTCCTTTCCGGGACTATCAGGAGGATCACATGAGTGAGCAAAACAAACGGGCGATGATCTTCGCACCGCATCCGGACGATGCGGAAATCGCGATGGGCGGCACGATCGCGAAATTGATCGCGGAGGGCTGGGAGGTGATTCTCGCGGACATCACCAACGGCGAACCGACGCCGGCGGGAACGGTGGAAACCCGCGCCGCGGAAGCCGCGCAGGCCGCTAAGGCGCTGGGGATTACCAGGCGGCTTTGCCTGGAGCTGCCCAACCGCTATCTGCAGGAAACACTGGAAGCAAGGCGGATTTTGGCGGAGTGCATCCGCGAGCATCGCCCGCGGTGGCTGTTCACGACGGCGCTGCCGGACGCCCATCCCGATCACATTCACGCGCACCATCTGGTCACGGACGCCCGATTTACGGCCAAGCTGACCAAAACCGATATGGCGTTCGAGCCTTTCTATCCCAGTAAAATCATTTATTTTTACGCCTCGCACCTGCGGATTCACCCGGATCCCAAATTTCTGGTCGATATCACGCCTTATTTTGAGCAGAAAATGGAGGCGATCCGGGCGTATCAGAGCCAGTTCTGGCGGCACCAGAAAGAAGGCCGCGAGCAGGGCTGGGTGCTCGATTACCTCCGCACCAACGCCCGGTACTTCGGCAGCCGGATCGGCGTCGAATACGCTGAACCGTTTTTCATTCATGAAGAGGTCGGCCTCCGTTCGCTGGATGCTCTGCTGTAAAATTCAACAACTTGACACGGAACACGCTATCAGAGACAATATAACCGGATCGTGAAAATGCCGAGAACTATTCTCTATGGATGGGTTTATGAAGAACGAGTCGGACGACATTCGGTGGAAGCAGCGGTTTCAGAACTATCGCAAGGCATACCGGCAGATGGAAAAATGCCTGGAGATCCAAACGCTTTCTGAAATCGAGCGGGCCGGGCTGATTCAGTTATTTGAAGTATCCTTCGAATTGGCCTGGAAGCTGTTGAAAGATTACCTTCAGGAGGAAGGATTCATCCTGAAAACCCCTCGGGAAGCCATTAAACAGGCGTACCAGGCGAATTTGATACAGGACGGGCATCTCTGGCTCGAGGCCCTGGGCGACCTGAACCTGACCACGCATACCTATGAAGAAGAAATCGCCGCCGCCGTCGCGGAAAAGATACGCAACAGCTACGCTCCGCTGTTGAAACAATTATTTCTGGATTTTCAGGCAAAGGAAACGAAATGACTTTCGGCCTTACCCCGGACGATATGGAACAGATTTGCAGCGCCCTTCGGCAAACGCCGGAAGTGGAGCAGGTGATTCTGTTCGGCTCGCGGGCAAAAGGAAATTGCCAAACCGGTTCGGATATTGATCTGGCAGTCCGGGGGGAACAGGTTTCCGATCAAACCATCGCAAAGCTGAAAACCATTCTGGAAGAAGAGCTTCCGCTGCCCTATTTTTTCGACATTGTCCGCTATGAAACCATCCGGAATCCCGAACTGATTGAGCATATTCAGCGTGTTGGAAAAGAGCTGTACCGAAAATCGTAAGCGGGAATTACCGGAATTTCAGGGTGCCGAAGAACTGGGGGACGTGGAATTTGGGCTGGGGCAGGTCGATGGGGGACCAGCAGAGCCAGTGGGGGTGTGAGGTGTGGTCGGCGCATTTGTAGCGGTTGGCTCGCCAGAGGACGCCGGGGGCGGGGTTTTCGATGGGGCGGTATTTGGAAAGAATCTCGAAGGGAAACCGATATTCGACGGTCCAGGCGACCGGATCGGGAATTTCGGGATCCACGCGGCGGGGCATGGACGCGGCGATTTGCACCTGGTTGTATTCGGCATCCGCCAGCCACACAAACTTGCCCGGCTGGTATTTGAACAGCATCGTGCCGCCGCAATTGATCTCGATATTGAAATAGGGGGTGGTGTTGTCCGCACAGGGAGTGAAAAAGAATTCCACGCAGCTATCCTGACAGACGGGGTCTTTCCCGCAAGTCGCGACGGCGCGAACGTAGCGGTCCTGCACGTGAAAGATCACGTAGATAAATGTTGAATCATATGCCAGTTTGGCCTGGACGGCGGGGATGTGAGCCGGCCTGTCGCCCACCACGCAATTGACATCCAGCGGCGGAATCGGCCGCCAAGCGGGCTTGTTCCAATCCGCATCGGGGAGAATCGGCTGAGCAATCGGATAAACTTCGTATGTTTTTTCCACGGGTTTCATGGCTGAACAACTCCCAAGGGAGCCCGGATTTTCCACTGCCCGCGCGTGAAATCCGGAACACGCATGGGCTGAGTGTTTTTCGCGACCGATCGCTGGCTCAGTTCCACGACCGCGCTCCAGGCGGCGGCGTCATACGCATCCATATCCACCGGCTCGCCCCGCTGGAGGGTTTTGATAAGCCGGTATAACATGATGTAATCCGCACCGCCATGGCCGGCGTCTTTGGCGTTCTGCTCCAGACCGGACCACAGGGGATGGTCGTATTCTTTTTCGTACGAAGCCATCGGCCCCCATGCCTCACCGGCGGGCTGGCCGGGCTTTTGCAGCATGATTTGATTCAGTGTTCCCAGGTAAATCCCCCGGGTCCCCTGCACGCGATAAATCAAATCATAAGGGCGGGGCAGTTGAACATCAAAATACAGCGTGATGGTCTGGCCGTTCACGGTTCGAATCAGAGTGGTATTGATATCTCCCTGCTTCCAGGGCTTTTGGGCCAGAGGATGATCGGGCCCCAGATGGTCCTGAATGTAGGTTTTCATGCCGACGGCCTTGCTGCTCATGGATACCAGATAATCGAACCGGTCTCCGCGGTTGACATTCATCCATTGCGCGACCGGTCCCAGCGGGTGCGTCGGATACATGTTGCCGTCATGATTCAGGGCTTCGAGCCCTCGCCAGGTCAATTCCCCCGTCTTGCTGCGATACGCCAGGAACCGCGTATCATGCTGATATCCCGCTTCGCAATGCACCAGCTCACCGAACATCCCCCTTCGGACCATGTTCAGAATCGTCATGACATTGCGAAAGTAACAGCAGTTTTCCAAGATGGCGCAATAACGGCGCGTGGATTCGGAGGTATCCACAAGCTGCCAGCATTCCTCGACGGAAACCGCCGCGGGAACCTCGGTGGCGGCGTGCTTTCCGGCGTTCATCGCCGCGACGCACACGGGGGTGTGCCATTCCCAAGGCGTGGCGGTAATTACCAGGTCCAGATCCTCCTGGCACATCCGCCGAAAATCGTACCCGCCCCGGGAGAATCCCTTCGGCCTGGGCTGATTGGCTTTTTCCACGCAGTCCTGCGCCCGCTGCACCTTTTGCTCCACCAGATCGCAAACGGCCCGGACCTCGACCCCCTCCAGATTCACCAGTATGTTCAACAGGGAGAATCCCCGTCCTCCCACGCCAACGAAGCCCACACGAATCGGAAGAATCGGCGCACAGAATACGGGATTTTTCGATGCCCTAGTAACGGGCTGGCACCCCCCTTCCCCGAGACCACCCAGCATGACTGCCGCTCCCGTCACCGCCGCGGTCCGCAGAAAATCCCTTCGATTGCCGTCCTGGATTTTGTTGAAGGCCGATTCCACCATGGGCAGCGATCCTGAGTTTGGATCCATCATCGCCTTGGCAAATCAACAGAATCTGCTTCCAGCCAACGATGGGATTTATTCCATCCATCAACCGGTTTTCCGCGTATCTCCAGGGGTGAGTTGAAAACCTGCGGGAAACCAGATTGGTCCATCGTACCGGCCTTTACCGGGATCGTCAAGGGTGCGGAAGGAATCCATGCCGCAGGATGAATTCAAACCGTTACTCCAGAGCGATCAGGCCGAGGTGTGTGATGTGCAGGATCTGGAGCTGCGCATCGAGGCGGCGTTTTTGTTCGGCAAGGTCGCCGGCGGCGCGGGCCATAGTCAAAGCGGCATGGACGACGTGATGCAGAGATTCGCCATTTCCGAACGGGCCGGCTTTCCCGGTTAACGCGCATGGGCCGTAGAACAAAATCAGATCCAACTGTTTTCGCAGCGAGGGCCAGAGATCCCGCCGCTGCGGGATTTGGGTTTTGGACTCTGTGCCCGGCTGAATTGGTTTTCCGGCGGGCAGAAAAAACAGATGATCCAGCGGCTGATGCGAAAGCATGTGTTCCGCATCCATTCGGCCGGCCAGCCAGTCCGTGAATCCCGGCTCGACGGGCACATCGAAGATATCCGCCAGATCGTTTCGGGCGGAATCGGCTTCGATCAGCAGGGTGCGGCATTGGCGGCGGGCCAGGGCAATCGCCAGATTGACGGCGACGCGGGGAGACGCCTGGGACGAGTCCGGGGCGGTGAGCAGGATCGCGGGGCAGGAAACTTGTTTGCAGATCGGCTGGAGCAGGTCCGCCAGCCGATCGTAGGGTTCGGCCCAGCGGCCATCGCGTGAGGTGTGCTCCGGCGAAACGAATTCCTGCTGAATGGAGATGCGAACCAGTTCTGCCGGGAATCCGGCGGAATCGATTTGATTCGGCGTTTTTCCGGCGGAATCGGCGGGAGGGGAAGCCGGAGGGATATTTCCCAAAACCGGTTTCGCATGAGGGGAGGAACAAGCGGCGCGAAGACGGTGAACCGGCAGGAAAACCACTCCCAGAATGAATCCCGCGGCGGCGGCAAGGAGAATCGCCATCTTCTGCGCAGCGCTGAGCGTTTCGGTTTTCACGGTTGGAATCTGCAGCGGGGAGAGCGGGGAGGAGCCGTTCGTCCGGCCCGGCAGCGTCTCGGAGGAATCGGCAGGGGCCAGCAGGAGCGGGTGCATGGCCTGGAGATTTTTATCCACCTGCTCCAGGGTGGTCTTGAGCACATTCCGCTTGCAGGCATACATGGCCAGGACGCGGTGATTTTCCTCGATTTGGGTTTGCAGTCGTTTCTGATAGAGGGGCCACTGCTGATCGGCGATTTGCCCTTTGAGGAGATCCCGTCTTTTCTCCAGATCCTCGCGGATTTTTTGGGACTCCCGAAGTTTCTGGTCCCGTCTTTGTTTGATGTCGTCCAGGGAAGATTCGGTTTCGCTTTGGGCGGCGTGCTGATCGAGCCGAGCCATATCCTGGCGGGCCTGCTGCTCCTGCCGCCGCAGCGCCGCCAAGGTTTCATCGGAAGCCTCCGCTTTTTCCCAAACAGGCTGAATCCATTCCTCAAACGCGGACTGGCGGCGTCCGAAGTCGGGTTCCAGGCGCCGCTCGAGCGAAAAGGTTTCCCGGTCGAGAGGCTGATAGGTGCTGTCCAGTTCCGCCAGTTCTTCCTGGAGGTTCTTCTGTTTCTGTCGAAGTTCGGTCAGATACATTCGATCGGCCGGGCACAGGCGATCCTGGGGCGGTTCATTCGCGGAAGGAGCGGCTTGAGAAAGGGATTTGGCGCAGGCATCCAGGAACCGGTCAAAGTCCGCTTCCTGCCCTGAATACCGGATTGTGCGGCAGCGGATTTTCAAGACGGGGCGGTTGGCATCCGCCTCCACCGTCAGGTGCGGGATATTCCAGTCGGGCATTTTCGCCAGTTCGGCGAGTTTTTTCCGCTGCCGTTCGGCAAATTCCGGCCAGGAGGAGGCAAAGGCATCGTTCTCGAAGAGGAACAGAAATTCTTTTTGGAGCAGGACTTGTTTGGGAAGCAACTGGACTACGGGTACATAGGCGGCGGCGGCAAGGAGAGCCGCCCCGGCCAACCCCGCCAACAGCCGCATCAGCCATATTCCAAGACGTTCCGCCACGCGATTGCAATCCTCCTTGTCCGGCGAACACCAAAACCATCAAATCCGGAAAGAGAATGCAGTATAATGAAAAAACGGAGGTTCGTCCAGTTTCCCTTTATCCTGTCAGGAGATTCTTTCCATTCGCCAACCGATAGGGCTATCG
This sequence comes from uncultured Pirellulales bacterium, assembly GCA_964582655.1. Classification (GTDB taxonomy): domain Bacteria; phylum Planctomycetota; class Phycisphaerae; order Sedimentisphaerales; family SM23-30; genus CAZOTP01. The sequence continues at coordinate 7,514 of CAZOTP010000157.1, forward strand.
AACTATCGGGGCGGCTGATAGCGGTTGATGTCGCAGCGAACGATTTCTTCCAGAAGCGTCTGCAAATCGGATTGGAGGGTGGGAATGCCTGGAATTTGCGGATTTCGCTGTTTGGGAGGAGTTTGTCGATTTTGCGGGATATGCCGAATTTGCGGGCTGGGCAATTTGGGGGGATTGCATTCTTCGGATGCGCCGGACGCCGTTTCCTCAGCGGGAAAGAGGTCCGAGAGGGGCGGCTGGGGCCTGGCAATTTCCGAGGGAATCGGGCGGGGAGCCGCCGGGGAAGAAACGGGGGAGTTGGAATACTGGAGGGCTTCCAATTGGGCAAGCATCAGATCGCGGCGGGCCTGTTCAATCGCGGAATCGCCGGGGGGATC
>CAZOTP010000158.1:0-7869 GCA_964582655.1 uncultured Pirellulales bacterium
CCCGGGGCGCCGAACGTGGCTGGGGGGGGGGGGCGGCGCGCGGGGGGCGGGCACCCGGTGATTCGAAAGCCGATGCGGCAGTGGATGCTGCGGATTACGGAATACGCCGAGCGGCTGCTGAGCGGGCTGGAAGGGCTGGACTGGTCGGAGGGGATCAAGAAATTGCAGCGGGACTGGATCGGCAAGAGCATCGGTGCGGAGGTGGATTTTGCTGTTGACGGGCACACCGCGACGATTCGCGTGTTCACGACGCGGCCCGATACACTGTTCGGGGCGACGTACGTGGTGCTGTCGCCGGAGCATAGGCTGGTGGAGAAGGTCACGACGGCGGGGCAGAAGCATGCTGTTGCGGCGTATCAGGAGGAAGCGGCGAAGAAGAGCGATCTGGACCGCACGGACCTGGCGAAGGAAAAGACGGGCGTCTTTACCGGGGCGTACGCAATAAATCCGGTGAACGGAATGAAGATTCCCATCTGGATCAGCGATTATGTGCTCATCAGTTACGGAACCGGCGCAATCATGGCGGTTCCGGCGCACGATGAACGCGATTTCGAATTCGCGACCAAGTTTCATCTTCCGATTATTGAAGTGGTGAAGCCACCAAAGGATTTTGTGAAATCCGAGGTCAAAACCGCATGCTTCAGCGGCGACGGCACGGCGGTGAACAGCGGTGAATTTGACGGGCTGCCGACGGCGGAGTGTAAGACGAAAATTACGGAATGGCTGGAAGCGAAAGGGCTTGGCAAGAAGACGGTGAATTACAAGCTGCGGGACTGGCTGTTCAGCCGCCAGCGGTACTGGGGTGAGCCGTTCCCGATCCTGCATCTGGAGGACGGTTCCATTGTCGCGGCGGAGGAGAAGGATTTGCCCGTCCTGCTGCCGGAGGTGGAGAGCTATCAGCCCAGCGGCACGGGAGAATCGCCTTTGGCAACGATCCCGCAATGGCTGCATACAACGTACAATGGCCAAAAGGCCAAGCGGGAGACCAACACCATGCCCCAGTGGGCGGGAAGCTGCTGGTATTATCTGCGATATATAGACGCCCATAACGAGCAGGCGCCCTTCGACAAGGCGAAGGAGCGGTACTGGATGCCGGTGGATTTGTACGTGGGCGGGGCCGAGCACGCGGTACTGCACCTGTTGTATTCGAGGTTCTGGCACAAAGTGCTGTTCGATGCGGGCTGGGTGAGCACGGAAGAGCCGTTTCAGAAACTCGTGAATCAGGGCATGATCCTAGGGCACGACGGGCAGAAGATGAGCAAGAGCCGCGGAAATGTGGTGAATCCCGATTCGGTGATTGCGGAGTATGGGGCGGATTCGATGCGGCTGTACGAGATGTTCATGGGGCCGCTGGATGCGATGAAGCCGTGGTCCATGCAGGGCGTGGAGGGCGTGCACCGGTTTCTGCTCAAGGCGTGGAAGATGATGATCGGAGAAGATGGGAATCCCCATGCGTGCGTGGATAATGCGGAGATGGATGACAAGTCGCTTCGCGTTTTGCACAAGACCGTCAAGAAGGTTACCGACGACATTGAAGCGATGGCGTTCAACACGGCGATTTCACAGATGATGATTTTTGTGAACGAATTCAGCAAACTGGAACATCGCAGCAAAAAGGCGATGGAAGCATTTGTGCTGGTGCTGGCGCCGTTTGCCCCGCATATCGCCGAGGAGCTCTGGCAGCGGCTGGGGCATTCCGATACGCTGGCGTATGAACCCTGGCCGACGTATGATCCCGCGCTGACGAAAGACGCGGAAATCGAGATGGCGGTGCAGATTCTGGGCAAGGTGCGGGACAAGATCACCGTTCCGGCGGATCTGGATGATCAGGCGATTCAGGAGAAAGCCCTGGCGTGCGAAAAAATCAGGGACCTGCTGCAAGGCAAGAAAATCCAGAAAGTTATCGTCATCAAAGGCCGCCTGGTGAATATCGTGGCGAATTGATGCAGAGAATCATATACATTTTCAAGAAATGATCAGAGAGACAAGGAGCCTGATATGAAACGAAGAGAATTTTTGGCGGCGGCGGGAACGATGGCCATCGGAAGTATTTTGACGAAGGGGCCTGCGTGGGCCGCGGGAGAGGCCGGACGGAAGAAGAAGCTGGCCCTGGTCGGCACGGGGGTGCGCGGGACGAGTTTCTGGGGCAAAAACCTGGTTCAGAATTATGCCGATCAACTGGAATTTGTGAGTTTATGCGATACCAATCCCGGCCGCGTGGAATATGCCAGAGAATACATGGGGGTTTCGTGCCCCACGTTTACGAATTTCGATGAGATGATGAAGGCGGCCCGGCCGGACTGCGTGATTGTTACTACCCCGGACAGCTTTCATCACCAGTATATCATCCAGTCGCTGGAATACGGCGCGGATGTGATTACGGAAAAGCCCCTGACGACGGATGAGGACAAATGCCGGGCGATTCTGGCGGCAGAGAAAAAGAGCGGCCGAACCGTGACCGTGGGATTCAACTATCGCTACGGGCTGCATTTTACCCGGCTGAAGGAAGTGCTGAAGGAAGATCGAATCGGGCAGATTACCTCGGTGGATTTCCACTGGTATCTCAACACATCGCACGGCGCTTCATATTTCCGCCGCTGGCACGGACTGCGGCAGTTCAGCGGGACGCTGCTGGTCCATAAAGCGACCCATCACTTTGATCTTCTGAACTGGTGGCTGGATTCTGACCCTGTGGAAGTCCATGCCTTTGGCGCCCTGGAACATTATGGAAAGAACCATTTCTTCCGGCACACGAATTGCCGCGGGTGTCCGCATATCCCGCAGTGCCCCTATTATTGGGATATGACACAGAGCGAGAGGGATATGAAGCTGTATGCGGCGAACGAACAATACGACGGCTATCTCCGCGACGCCTGCCTGTGGCGAAACGAAATCGATATTTTCGACAAAATGGCCGTCCAGATCCGCTACGCCAACCATGTGCAGGTGAGTTATTCGCTTACGACATATTCCCCGTTTGAGGGGTGGCACATTGCGTTCAACGGGACTAACGGCCGGGTGGAATCCTGGGAGGGCATCCCCTGGCACAGCAAGGTGGAGGTGGATCAGGCGGAACTGCATAAGCTGGAGATGAGCCAGGACCAGAAGGAGAAACCTACCGAGTTTAATGAAATCATCCGGATGGAGAATTTCAAAAAGTATGAAAGGATTCTGGTTCCGATTTTGCGATCCGGCCACGGCGGGGGTGACAAACGGCTGCATGACCGCATCTTTGTCAATCCGAAGGCGCCGGATCCGCTGGGTCATGCCGCCGGCACGCGGGATGGAGCCATGTCGATCCTGATCGGGATTGCGGCGCGAAAGAGCATCGATGAAAAACGTGTGGTAAAAATCAGCGAATTGACGGATATTGAGCCGATGGCCACGAGGCCCAAAGCGTAAATCGCTTGAAAACCGGAAAGCGAGGATTCATACGGCGAATCCCCACCCGTTACCGCAGCGTTTGACCGTTATGGTGTGCATGATAAATAGAAGCCCTTTTCGTTCTGGAGCGAAGAGGGCTTCTTTGGTTCACTTGGGCTGAGCCGGTTTGGCGCTGGTCTGGGCAGGACGAAGGGTGTTCATCAAATTGCTGGCGCCAAGGACGGCGGCGGCTCCTTCCAGGCTGCTTCCCTCGCCCTGCACGAGAACGGCGGGAACCTTGACGATATCGGGATTGGCCTTGGCGGCTTCGAGGATTTCCTTGAGCATGGCCAGTTGAAGCACCTTGTCTTCGCCCAGCACGGAAACCTGGGATTTCTGTCCTTCGGCGACTTCGATGAGACGGAGTTTTTCGCCCTCGCCCCGGAGTTTTTCCGCCTGCTTTTTGAATTCCGCGGCGTCGCGTTCGATCTGGGCGGCAATCAGCGTAGGCTGCTGGTCTGCTTCGGCGCGTTTCTTTTCCGTTTCCACGCGAATCTGCTGGGCTTTCTGCTCTTCCTCGAAGGTGGCTTTGAGCTGCTGGGCCAATTGCTGGCGCAGCCGGGCAACCAATAGTTCCGGGGGAATCACCGGCTCGCCGATCCGGATTTCTTTGATGGAAATCCAGGCTTTTTCCCCTTCGGGAATAATCTCTTTTTCCACAAGGTCCTCCAGTTCCGTCCGCCGGTTCATCAGGTCAAATACCTTCCGCCTTTCATCCCCCAGCACGTTACGGACTACGCTTCGAATGGTCGGTGTGAGTACATCGTTTTCAATTTCTTCAATGTTGCCGACGGACGCGACCACATACGGCGCTTTTTCAGACGTTACCTGCAGCAGCACACGAAGATCGACAGGCACTTCCCAGCCTTCCACCTTGGCGATGATGGCCATATCCGCGGCGGTTTTAGGAATCGGGATATCCTGTTCCCGCATGCGCTGCGTGATTTTTCCATCCTGACTGATTTCCAGATCGATCCATCGGCGATGGAACCCTCCGATATATTCCCATGTCTGAACGCGGGTGTCGAAGGGGATGACTTCGAAGGCGTCATTGTTGAGGTAATACTGTCCGGGCGGCAGGACTTCCTGCCAGACGCCGACATAGCCTCGCGGGACGACCTGAGCAATCAGTTTCAGGCCGCTGGAGACCTCTTTGACCGCCTGATCGGGGGGGAGGGGCGTTTTTGCCTGCTGTACATTCGATTTGACCACGCCGACGTACCCTGCCTGGATACTGGTGACCGGTGTTCGAGTAATTTTGAAAAGATAGCGGTTGAGCCGGTATTTTCCGGGACGCAGGACGGAAAGCTGGGGGCCTTTCTGGCCGCCATGTGTGAGAAAATGTTCTGCATCCAGCATATTGGAGAAATCCGCTTCCGCCCATTCATCCGCGAAAATCTGGCCGGCGCGAAGGGGCTGGCCATCGGCGGCGGTGAGTTTTCCGCAGGAGCCTTCGGGAATTTCCTCCATGGAGAATTTTTCCACTTTGTAGAGGATGTTGAGGAAGAGGCGGAAATGAAAACCGGGGGGCAGAACGCGGGCCTGGGGGCCTTTTTGGCCTTCCAGGGCAATCACCTGGCCGGGCTTCATCGAATCGCCCAGATAGATCCGCGTGAGATGCCCCACTTGATCCGCATCGACAATCAGGAACGAGGTGGAGAGGAAAAAAACGGCGGCAACGAAAAAGCACAGCACCGCCAGCAGGCGGTACACTGTTTTCAGGACTTGCTGACGATAACTGACCCCCCAGGCGGACAATCCAATCAAGATAAACAGAGCACCCAGAACGAGCCGTAACATAATCTGTCTCCTTTCCTGCAGAAAACCTGTTTTTTGAATACACAGAAACCGGATTATTTCGATTTTACAGAGTATATTCTTTTGCCAAGTCACCGTCCAGTTATTTCGGGAAATTTTATCTGCTTGATTCCGGTCGGCTCCAACGTACAATAGAACTGCATAATAGTCATGTACGAAGGAATGTCTATGAGACTCATCATTTTTGCACTGGCAGGATTTTGGATGGGATGTACTGGATTGGTTTATTCCCAGGAGAGCCATTCGATTCCGTTCCCTGCCTCGCTGGAGGATGCGGCGGTGGAGGTGGGTCGGATGGAGGATATCCTGCAGTACGGACTGATTCTGGGAAACGGGGATTGTACGGCACTTCTGGTTCAAAACGGCCGTGAGCTGGAGCTTCGGCTGACGAAAAACGACGTCTGGGATTCACGGCTCGATACCAGCAAAGATCCGCCCCTGCCAACGCTGAAGCGGATCAAGGAACTGGGCAAGGGTACGTGGGAAAACCGCAAGTGGGTTCTCCCTGCCGACTGGCCTGCGGAAGAGGGAGTGAAAAAACGGAGTTACGATGATGCAACTCCCTGCCCGCGGGCGTGCGGGGTGATCAGGGTTTCCCTGGGATCGAATCAGTCCTGTTCGGCTCGGCTGGACATTGCCCGGGCGGCAGCGGTTGTTGAGAGCGAACCGCCGATCCTTGTACGGGCTTTGGCGCAGCGAAATGTGTTCTGGATCGAGGGCGGCGGGGCAGCAAAACTGGAGGCCGTGAAATCTGAAGGATTGCCTGCCGCGGAGACCGGGCAAACCGACGGGGTATCATGGATCCGGCAGAACATTCCCGGCGATATAGACTGGGCGGGAATAGAGTTTGCGACGGCGGTGGGGGAAAAGGGAACCCATAAGGCGGCGGCGATTGTGACCAGCCGGGAGGCGAAGGATGTTGTTTCCGAGGCGGTGAGGCTGGTTCAAGAAACGATTCAAAACGATCCGGCGGAGCTGGTTCGGCAGCACGAAGAGATATGGAGGAAGTTCTGGTCCGTCAGCGGAATCGAACTGGATGATGCGGTGCTGAGCCGGACGTGGTACCGGAATCTGTACATTCTGCGGTGCGTCACCAAGCCGGGTGTGATCAGTCCGGGTTTGTTTGTCGGTTTGATTAATGATGTTCCCGCGTGGCACGGAGATTATCATACCAACTACAACATCCAGCAGACATTCTGGTCGGCGTATAACACCAATCATCCGGAACTGGCTGAACCGTATGATCGGCTGATCTGCGAGTATCTGCCTCGTGCGAAGTGGCTGTCTAAGCAGGTGTTTGACCTGGAGGGGGCGTATTATCCGCATGTGATGTATGCCTATGAGCCGCCGGATCCGGAACAATGCAAAAGCCCGCTGGGTCGGCAGTATATCCACCATGTGTGGGGGATGACCATCGGCGTTGCCGGATTCACCGTGCAGCCTCTGTGGTGGCATTATAAATATCAGCCGGATCGCAACCTGCTGGAGGAGGTTGTGTATCCGCCTCTGCGGGAGGTGACGCGATTTTATCTGAATTTCCTCGACGGCTGCGAGCGGGACGCCGCAGGAAAGGTGCGGCTGGGACCGAGCGTTTCGCCGGAACACCGCGGCTGGACGGAAGGGCTGAAATGGAACTATAACGGCACGTTCGATATCGCGATGGTGCGATATATTTTGAACGCGATGATCGAGGCGGCGGAGACGCTTAAACAGGATGATGATCTTGTTCGCCGAAGCCGGGAAGCGCTGAAACTCTTACCGAATTACCCACTCGCTAAGCCTTCGAAAACAGAGCCGCCGATCATTGTGGATATGGAGAATGCCCCGATCCCGCCGGAGTACAATCTTGCCGTGCCCGCAACGCCGGTGTTTCCCTGTGATGTGGTGTCCTGGTTTTCGCCCGAGAAAGAAAAAGAACTTTTCGCACGGTCCATCCGCGATCTGCAATGGAACGGGAACAATTCGACGTTTATCCTGGGCGTCGCCCGGGCCAGGCTGAGCATGCCGTATGCATCCGAGTGGATTCGCGATGAAATTCTGCAGCGTCTGCGGCCCAACGGCACCCTGCGCTTGAACCGCGACGATGCGCCATTCAACGAGTTCGGGCATTATACCGAACAGTTTGGCGCTTCCATGGCGATTTCGGAGCTGCTCCTGCAAAGCGTGGGGGATGTCATTCGGGTATTTCCGGCATGGCCTTTGGAAAAATCCGCAAAATTTGAAAACCTGCGCACACAGGGCGGATTTCTCGTCAGCGCGGCGATGGAAGACGGCGAACCGGGTCCGATTCGCATTCATTCCACGGCGGGCGGAACCCTTCGTCTGCACAATCCCTGGCCGGGGAAAAACGTGGCGGCAAAAAGCGGGGAGCAAACGGTTATTTGCATGCCTGATGAGAATCAGATTATAGCAATGGAGACACAAGCGGGGGAAACATGGCAATTTCAGCCCCGGGCAAAGTAAACCATGATTTCCTATCGCCTCAGCCAACTGAAAATGAAAATCATGCATATAAAACGCCCGAAAAATTTTATTGTACTGCTGGTCATTTTATGTGCGGCCATCGTTTCAAAAAAAGCCCCGGCGGAAGAAACCGCGGATTTTTTTGTCTCCCGGAGGGCCGGGATG